>JANXOO010001126.1 GCA_025353525.1 Schlesneria sp.
CATGCGCCTGACCGACGTTCACGGACACGTGGTTCACGAAATCATTGCGTAGTTCCGAACAATCTTCGCCACAATATTCTTTTCTCGTCGGGCGATGTCGGCTATACCACGCGCGGCCTGGTTTGAGGCCATTGAGAAATCCAGCGACACCTGGAAACGGCCGCTGTGACGTTGGTTCCACTTC
Source organism: Schlesneria sp. (assembly GCA_025353525.1). Taxonomy (GTDB): domain Bacteria; phylum Planctomycetota; class Planctomycetia; order Planctomycetales; family Planctomycetaceae; genus Schlesneria. The sequence continues at coordinate 185 of JANXOO010001126.1, forward strand.
GAACGCCGAAGCGGACTCACAAACGAAACCTCAATCTGGACCGCGAGCTGTATCATTCGCCGGAAAGATCGCTTGGCGCGTTTTGGCCCCTTTACTAAACTCCGCGCGAATGCCCCATCCTGCCCAGTCGTTTGCCTGGTTCTTGAGGCAGAATGCTTTTATTAAGGGTCGTTTGATTCTGGTTCTGACTACGGAAGTGGTCTGCATCCAGGCAGATTTTCCCGGTGGCGAAATCTCTGTCGTCTCACTCACCGAATAATCAGAAATGGATACACAGTGACAACAAACGGACTCGCCGAAAAGATCGCAAACAAGACAGCCATTATTGGTGTGATCGGCCTTGGTTACGTCGGGTTGCCTTTGATTCGGGCATTCGTCCGGGCAGGCTTCAAAACGATGGGGTTCGATGTCGATCAATCGAAGGTCGACAAGCTGAATGCCGGCCAAAGCTACATCAAGCATATTGACAGTTCGGCCATTGCCAAACTGATTTCGGAAAAGCTTTTCGAGCCGACCTCGGACATGGGCCGATTGAGCGAATCGGATTGCATTATCATTTGTGTCCCCACGCCGTTGAACGAAAGCCGTGACCCGGACCTCAGTTATATCGAAGGTACTGCACACTCGATCGCCAAAACATTGCGACCGGGTCAACTGGTTGTTCTTGAAAGCACAACACATCCGACCACGACTCGTGAGAATGTACTCCCCGTCCTGAACGCAACCGGTTTGACCGCAGGCAAGGACTACTTCCTTGCTTTCAGTCCCGAACGCGAAGATCCCGGTAACCCGAATTTTGAGGCGTCCACCATTCCGAAAGTGGTTGGCGGGTACGATCCGGTCAGTTCCGATCTCGCCTGCGCTATGTACGGGCATGCGGTCGTGAAAATTGTTCGTGTATCGAGTATGGAAGTCGCCGAAGCGGCCAAGATTCTGGAAAACACCTATCGTGCCATCAATATCGCGATGGTGAACGAATTGAAGATGCTCTACGACAAGATGGGGATCGATGTCTGGGAGGTGATTGAAGCGGCCAAAACAAAACCGTTCGGTTTTCAGGCCTTCTATCCGGGACCAGGGCTCGGTGGACACTGCATTCCCATCGATCCGTTCTATTTGACGTGGTTGGCTCGCAAGTGGGGCGAACAGACCCGCTTCATTGAACTGGCCGGTGAAATCAATACTCACATGCCACACTACGTGATCGGCCAACTGGCGGAATTCCTGAACAACGCGAGCAAACCGATCAAGGGAAGCAAAATCTGCATTCTGGGCGCGGCGTACAAAAAGGATGTCGACGATCCACGCGAAAGTCCGTCCTTCGAACTGATGAAACTGTTGCTCAAACGGGGCGCGGTACTCAGTTACAACGACCCCCACGTTCCCTCGTTGCCCAAGATGCGTCATTACCCGGATCTGCCCGCCATGAACAGCCAGCCGCTGACACCGGAATTCCTGGCCGCTCAGGACTGCGTGCTGATCTCGACCGATCACTCGGCCTACGATCACGATTTCATCGTCAAGCATAGTCGAATGGTGCTCGATACCCGCAACGCAACGAAAAACGTCAAAAGTGGCCGCGAAAAAATCTTCAAGGCATGATGTCAAATGACGAACGTCGTGCTGCCGGCATAATGGAGTCCTGACAGATGACTGCGACACAACAAGAAGCCTGGGTCGACTACTATCGCGGGATTTACGCGGCAGGAAATTCGTGGCTCGATTGCTCGAACCCGCGCGTGCACGAGCAAACGTTTGGCATCGCCATCGAAGCGGCGGGTCCGATCTGTGGCAAACGAATTCTGGATATTGGCTGCGGACGCGGACAAGTGGCTCTCGCAACGGCAGCGCTGCAGGCGAGCGACGTTGTCGCCGTAGACATTATGTCCGAATCGATCGAAGCCTGTCGCGCGCGACATCCGCACATCACATGGGAAGTCGGTAGCCCCGAAGATGCCGAATTCTGCCAATCGCTGGGACAATTCGACATCGTTTTTATCATTGAACTTTTGCAGCTCGTCGACTGGCGGCAGGCACTGCACATCCTTTGGGATCGCGTCAGCCCCGGCGGCCGGATCGTCGCCATCGTTCCCAACGAAGACAACCCGATCGTCTGCAGAACAATCGCCCGGTTCGGGGGAGCCTACGTTGCTCCGAATCCCGCAGGTTTGATGGAACTCATTGAGCAGTTGCCGGACGTCGACTGCTGGGCCTATCGCGGAATGGACTTCCAGCAGGATCAGCGGATTGTTCCTTATGCAACGTCGCCGTGGATGACATCGATCATCGAAGGGTTTTCATCAAACCGTCTGGTTGTCGTGATCTCGAAGAACGGGTGCGGCGATCAGTGACAGATTCTAACCGGTCACGGTCTGATATTTTGCAAACAACCGCACTGAAGTGACGTCACCGGTTGCAGACGCGGATTGTGACGGCTTCTGTCGCAGGACACTCGGGGTTAATTCCGGCGGTCCTCATTGCATGCAAGTGACCGGCAAGACATCCGAGATTGTCAGCCGTATCCACGTCATACCACGGTTGCAAGAGCGCGAGCGAGAACCCGAGGGCTCTAAGTCGAAGGCAGGTTTGATCGAGAACATCTGAACTGCTGAAAGTCATGTTATCGAACAGAGCCGAATCCGTACGTCGCAATCCGATCAGATAATAGCCTCCGTCCGTTGCGGGTCCGAGAACACAATCGTGCGTTTTCAAAAGCTCGAACGCATCCGCGATCAATCTGCGGGGCATCGTCGGACTATCCGTACCAATCAGAACCGCTGACGCCTGGTCGTCCACAAGAAATGTGCGGAAGAACGCGGCCATTCGCTGGCCAAGTCCACCATCGGGCTGTCGCCAGATGTCGTAGCCCATCGTTTCATACTGCCGAAAAAACTCGCAAGCATCGGGTGGAGAAAACCCGATCACTCGACGATGAGCGAGCGAGCGACAGGCGTTCACAGCGTCGTCCAGCAACGCTTGAGCGAATTCAGTCGCAGCAATCTCGCCTATCGATTCGGCAAGTCGTGTTTTGACTCGACCGGGAATCGGATGCTTGGCGAAGATCCCCAAAGTGTTCACGCCGGATTCTTTCGTTCGGCAGTGTGCGAATAAACGAGGTACCACTCGACGAATCGGGCAACTCCTGTTTGGATCGGAGTACTCGGTCGGAAACCGACATCACGTGTCAGATCGTCGACATCGGCATACGTTGCAGGAACATCGCCCGCCTGCATCGGCAGAAATCGTTTGACAGCCGTCTTGCCGAGAGCCTGTTCGAGCGTCTCGATCAGGTGCATTAATTCGACCGGCTGATTGTTGCCGATATTGTAGATCCGGTACGGTCCCCGGCTGGTCGCAGGATCGGGTTTGTCACCAGACCATTCGGGATTTCCGGTCGGAATTCGATCGGAAACACGAATGACCCCCTGGACAATGTCGTCGATGTAGGTGAAGTCGCGTCGCATTTGACCGTTATTGAAAACATCGATCGATTCGCCAGCAAGGATTGCCTTCGTAAAGAGCCAAAGTGCCATATCCGGTCGCCCCCAGGGCCCGTAGACGGTGAAGAATCGCAGTCCCGTCGTCGGCAAACGATACAAATGGCTGTATGTATGAGCCATCAGTTCATTCGCCTTCTTCGTTGCGGCATACAGGCTGACAGGGTGATCGACATTATGATGGACCGAGAAGGGCATCTCGGTATTGGCACCGTAAACGGAACTCGACGATGCATACGTCAGATGTTTCACATCGTGGTGGCGACACGCTTCGAGGAGATTAACGAAACCGACAAGGTTGCTGTCGACATAGGCGTGCGGATTGGTCAACGAGTACCTCACGCCGGCCTGTGCCGCAAGGTTGATCACGACATCGAATTTCCCTGCAGAGAAGAGGGCCGGAAGCCGCTGCCGATCTGCGAGATCACCTTCTTCGAACTGAAACCCGGCTCGCCCGATCAATCGGTTCAGTCGGTCGCGTTTCAATTGAACAGAATAGTACGGATTCAGGTTGTCGAACCCGACGACAGAATCACCCCGGTCGAGCAACGCCGAACTGACGTGCATCCCGATGAAACCTGCCGCTCCTGTGACAAGATATTTCACTTTGAAGACTCTCCTTGCGACCTTCGTTTGCGTCAGGACCATTGACCTCGATACGAAATGAATCTCTCGCATCAGTGAGGCATTCATATCAGATTCGCAGTCAGATTGCGGCGTCATCCTGTTTCTTACAGACGTCGTTGAGATCAACCGAAGTTGCCCATGAACATCCTTTCAATCCACGTCGATCAATTTCCTTCGCGGCCACTCGGCTTTCACCCAATCGTATCATCTCGTCTTCGGACTGCCGCCGCATTCGCGGCTGATGGCGTTCGTTGGTATCGAGTCCTCGGGCTGGCGAGTACGCCTGCCCGAGGCTACCCACTTTTGCCGCATTCGCGGCAAAGAGGCCCGCTGTCGCTATTGCCCTTGCGTGATTAGCGACCGCAAAACCCACGTCCCGATGAACCCGTTTAATATTCCCACGAGCGGGAATTCCGCATGAGCGACACAGGGCCCAGCCCATAAAAAAACAGCGTTTCATCTGGCCAGGCCCGGACTCCATTGATCTCTTTTGGCTTCACCCACAAATTTTGGTGAAGAGCCACTTTTTCAGTAAGTCGGCTGAAGTGGAACAGGCAACCGAAGAATCTTGCAGACCGCCCACGCACAACGATTGCCGAAACGCTTGCGAGAATTGAATCTGCCGGGACTTCAATTCACCGGGTCAATTCAACACCATCGGTGTCGATATCCCGGGCCGATAGAGGACCAGTTCGCCACGGGGATCGCCCACTCTGGCGACGCAGTCGGGTTCGCCTGCGGCGTGGCATTCGAGAATTGCTTCCAGGCCCTGAACGGCGGCGACTGTCTGGCGGTCGGCGGAAAGGTCGTTGTAGTCCAACTGCTGCATTTCCACGTAGCGTTGAGATTCTTCGCTCGCGGGTCCTCCAAATTTGACGTACGCCAGTTCCCTCGCAAATCGTTCGAGCACTTCCACGCCGTAACCACGCTGGGTTCGTTCACCCCACGGTTCGAGGAACGTTCCGTTGTAGTGGTTGTTCATTGTGATCTTGCGGGCGATCGGCGTTTCGCCTTCGACAGTGCATTCGACTCCGCGTTTCCTCGAATGTCCGTTCCATACGCCGTTGTCGAACCGAAACTGAACTTCCTGTTCGACGTAGCCTGGAAAATTGTCCGGCGTGACCCAAGACGTATGAATATCGAAAGCCGCCTCGCGACCATCGTCGTATTCATAAATCAAACGGAGCTGCGTGCTGTCCCATGTCGGACCATCTTTGGGCCCAACGATGCCACGTTGTCCGGTGGCTGTGACCGTCTTCAGGCGTCCTCCGAATGTGAAGTCGATCAACTTGATGTAGTGGACTGCGACATAGGTCCCCGGGTTACGTCCTGTAATCCATTCCGCGAACTGGCTACCGGAAACCTGCTTCGGTTCGAGTAGCGAACAATATCCGTGATTGACGTGTCTCAGCACATTGTCGGCGACAAGCGTTCGCAACTTCTTATGATCGGGATCGAGCAATTTGTGATAAACGACTTTTGCGAGTAGTCGTTTGCTGCGGGCGATTGCTGTCAATTCGTCCAGTTCGCGCAACGACAAGACAGACGGTTTCTCGATGAGGACATGAATCCCGGCTTCGAGCAACCGTTTGGCCGCATCAAAATGGCGGTTGTCGGGAGTTGCCACGCAGGCAAAATCAGGTGCCGCAGAAACGAGTTGCTCGACAGAATGCTCGCCGGAAAAGCTGGCAAAAGGACCAATTTTAGACCCGGCAACCTGCCGATAGGAGTCGGCCCGTTGTCCGGTCTTTGATGCGACGGCAGTCAAAGGGACATCAATCGCGCCAAATCGGTGATCGAAAAGTCCCTCGCGATGCACTCGTTCAAAAAACGGTCGGTACGTTTCGTCGAAAATCATCCCCATGCCGACCATGCCAGCGCGAAGTGATGGTCGATTCGACGAAACGGTCATAGACTCGATCCCTGATGATTGGCCACGAGCA
>JANXOO010001130.1 GCA_025353525.1 Schlesneria sp.
CTCCCAACCGCACCTGGGATTTCTGCTGGGTCCGTTATCAGGAATTATCGAATCTGCAGTCGTTGGCAACGGCTCAAACACCCGTCATCGCGCGTTTCGACTCTGAAGGCTTGCGCCTGGCGATCCTTGGATTGCACCACGAATGTGACGGAACCGCGGGTACAGCAGAATTACTGTCACACACTGATCGGGATACTGCCGCGATCCATCACTGGATCGACCTGATTCAACACTACGTCGTCAGATTCGCCGCACCGAAACGTCCCGATTCCCGACTATGGCAGCTTTGGGAACGAGTGGCAGCCCGGTTGGACCAGCCCTGGACGATCGTGGAAATGGCCGCCTCGATTCATCTCAGTGAAAAGCAATTGCAACGGTTGTGCCTGAAAGAACTCGGTCGCAGTCCAAGGCAACAATTGATCTGGCTGCGCATGCGTCGCGCCGCCGAACTGTTGCTCGAACGTGATTCCAAAATCGAAACGATTGCCAATCGCGTCGGCTACCAGAATCCGTTCGTCTTTTCCACAACCTTCAAACGAGTCATGGGATGGCCCCCGTCCGAATATCCAGGCCGTAAACAGTCACGCACTTTTTAGTTCGACTGGAAGCTGATCGATCTTCGCCGCGAGAATAAAATCGTTTTCCGACAGTCCACCGATCGCATGCGTCCAGATTTCGACGGCCACGTTTCTGTAGCCCGCGATGTGCAAATCGGGATGGTGCCCTTCCGCTTCGGCAACTTCGGCAACCATGTTAAAGAATCGCATTCCGGCCATAAAATGTTTGACCGTCCATTCCTTGCGAATCCGCTGGCCGTCGTGGCAGGTCGACCAACCGGACAGATGCGCGAGTTGTGCGGCGACTTCAACCGGGGTCAACTTCGGGACGCCTCCTTCGCAGGGCACACATTTCTTCGCTCGCAATTGATCCACGTTTTGAGCTGTCATAATTGTTTCCTTGCAACGGTCGCACAGGGGATGAAATCCAACGATCAGCCACGTTAACACCTGGTCAGGTCGACTCATAAGATACCATCCCCTGCGACCGGCGTCTCGTGTCAGGATCGGCGCATGAACAATTGTCGCAAGTTGCCGACAGGCCAGTGGATTTCTCCAAGGCGAATCGTCGAAAAAGGGAGTTAACCAAAGAGTCACAGAGGCACCAGAGGCACAGAGAAGACGAGCAAGAAACGGCGAATTCGCAACATGGGAGGGCGAGGCTGCATTTTGGGAGGGCGAGGCCTGACTTCTTGGCACAATTTTTGTTCTTTAATCGTTTCGCT
>JANXOO010001136.1 GCA_025353525.1 Schlesneria sp.
GTAACCCAGGTCAGATGTGGTCGCCTGAGCAGTCTGTGAACGACGAAAAAGTCGATCGGACCAACACACAGGATCAATATCAACAAAAATCCCATCGCCGTCCACGGCGAGATGCGGTTGACGTGTTCAAACTGTTCCTGAATGGCGTGCAACTGAGTCGACATATCGGTGATTCCGGTGGAGCTCAATTGAGTTCCCCGTGTCGAACTTTTTTCCGTACCATCGGTACCGGGTCCGACTCCGGCTAACTTCGCACAGAATGAAGGAAGTGCTTTCCATTCGCTGAGTGGCGCGGCGGTGAGGTCCATCGCCAGGACAGCAACGGTTCCCCTCCCGTAAGGAGCCCGTACCAGAAACGAATCCGAACGACTGGCCGCAAGGACATCGCCAGTCTCCATTTGCAGGCTCGGTATCGACAGCGTCGACTTGTGCGGCACTCGAATGTTCTTGCCGGAATACGATTCCAGCCCGCCAAACTCGCGGACGACCGCAGTTTGTTCAGCGATTCTGACGGGCATCCAGTCCGACATTGAACGACGTGCAATGGACGGATCGTGACGCAGTGAGATCACCAGCCGACCTCCGCCCAGGACCCATTCGCGAATCGCATCCGATTGTGCAGGAGTGAGAACCGCCCCTCCGGCGAGGACCAACGACGACACACAGTCATAAGCGAGCGGATTTGAAGGAAGCTCGTCTGATTTCTCGTTGATGATTTTGACTGCTCGACCGGCGGCGGACGGGTCTGATTCAAAACTGAATCCTGATGGTTCGCCCACAACGACGATCAGTCGTGTTGATGACTTCAAGGGAAGTTGCAGCCAATCGGTTCGACCGGGAATCGCATTCAGCCCCGTTTCGCGTCCAAGTCGAATCCCAACCTGACCGTCCAGAGATCCGACCTTGATCAGGCCTTCGAGTTGTCGTGCACCGGGTTCGAGCGTCACTTCCGGAGACAAAAAACTGACCTGATTGCCGTCAGGATCGGTCGCCATCAACTCGAGCTGAATCGGTGACCGGTCGTGAACAGAGACAGGAACGACGACAGGCGTCCAGCGTCCCACGATATATTGCCCGCCCCATCCAATGGAGGGTTTTCCGGCAACCGTGGGAGCCTGTGCAAGTAACGAATCATTTCCCGACAGGCAAACTGCGATCAGTCCAAAAAGTGCGACAACGATTCCCCTCTGCAAGGCGACCCGCAGTGGAAAATTGACCGGCCGTTCTCCGCATTTGACGAATTGAAATTCGTTCCGTGAGGAGTTCGATTTATGGTTTGAATCAATGGCAGAAGAAGTCAATCGAAACACCGGATTGATACAGGAGGATTGATACCGCACGCGGCCATGAATGAGGCATTCATCGAAAGCCCGTTTCCGCGGATCGCGATGGAACATCATTCGGCGCCTGGCATTCCATCGAAAGTTCAGTTTCTGCAAATGTCTCATCCCATGCCGAGCGAAGTATATCAAAGGCCGCGAGCCGTTCGCGGCAAGCCCCATATGATACGCCATGCCTCGCAGAAACGTGAGCGCACCACCGAAATTCTCTGCCCTCGGAATATTTCCGCTCGCGGTCCGTTTTTCCGCCAGCACTTGTTCCTGAAGTCATCGAATCCTGTTCGACCCGGATGTCGTCATGCCTTAATTCGACCAGACGATTGACGCCTCGGCGGGGTTCGGCCACAATCTTTGCCTGTGTCGGATCCACAGTTGATCGCATTAAATTGAAACGTTCACTCACATTGCCCTTAGAGTGGTGCGCCGGGAAATTGCATGACCATCACGCGCGATCGGGTTTCTTCTGCAGTCTCGAACCTTGCTTTGTCCGGCGTCATGCTGCTGATTTTCGGATGTGGGTATGCGGAGTATGAGACGCGACTTGGCGAGTCAAAAAAATACTATGCGTACCTGGATCGGATTGAGCAGTCGTTGGCACCCAAATGGTCTCTGACGGGCAATTTGATGGAATTGCGCGTGCCGAAGCAGTTCGCACAGATTCCTCCGGCACCTCCGGTCAAGACGGAAGACGGCAAGCTTGAACCGGCGGCGATCGATCCGCGCCAGCCCGATTATCTGAATCTTCAGCTCCCGGGCATGTTCGGCGCGTGGGAGTCACCTTTGCAAATCGCAAAGGGGGGCGGCACAACGGAAACCCGGAAAGGTTACATCTATGCACTAAGTAACTACTGGGAATTTGCCGGGGAAAATGCGACCGACGCACCGGCATTCGTCGAAACACTCAAGGCACAATTGGCCGAAAACCTGAAAATCGTTCCGGTCGACGATCAGCCTCAGACTCACCCCAAAGTCATGCCCGCCTATCAACCGCAACTGACCTACAACGTGTGCAACTTCAAAGGAAAAAACATCAACGGAACGAACTACACGTTCGAAGTCTATTCACGAAATCAGGGGAGCATCATCGGTGTTCTGGTCGTCGCACTCCCGGAGGGGATCGACATGCAACAGAAGATCAACGAACGAATTCCGATGATGCTGGAATCGTTCAACTTTACGTCCGCTCCGCCAAAGCCGGGGGCAGGCAATGCGCCCGCAGGTGGCAACCCGGCTGCGAAGAAAGCGAATTTCTAGAAACGATTCGAGAGATCAGGCGGCGTCTCGAGTCGGACTATTGTCGATGTGATCGCGGCGCGAGGCCGAATTTTGCCTGCGCCCGGTTCGGTACGTCAACTCGAGTTCATCGAGCGACAATCCCATGTGATGTATTTCCTCGGCCAGATGATCGATCCGCCAGGAAACTTCTGCAACGGTTTGTTCCATACCGCTCGAAATCAGTGTGACGACTCCGAGGAACAGCAGCATTTGACCAACGGCAGCGGCCAGACAGCCCGTCGGCAGATAGTTCGCAGGTCCACCGAAATAGCTCCACATCACCATCACGGTTCCGCACGTCAGCAAACCAACTCCGCCGTAGGCACATAGATTTCCAGCCATCACCGTCCAGCTTGCGCGACCTGGAACTCGGTTCGGTGGTACTTCAAACGATGAGTGCTGGTGATCCAGTGGCAGATTTCGATCAGGGGACTCATTCCGGTTTTGCAGTGGCACTGTCGCGACCACGGCGGGCGAGACAGCTTCGGTCAATCGACTGGACTTTTTACGGCGTTCCTGGGGTTTCGAGTCCGATTCAATGCTGCGTTCCGGTTCTGGACGAGCGGCGAAAGGCAACGGAGGCTTTGAAATCGCGGCCGATAAAAACGCCGATGAAGGGGCCGGAGTATGTGACTGATCGAACCGTATATCAGCACGTTTCAAACCGGCATCAATCGGCCCGGGTTCCTGAAGCGAAGCACCCGATGAAGTTGCCGGGGCCGGATCGAGCAGATTTTGTGAGGACCAGCGTGCCAGCAATTCTCGCGCGTCGCGTTCCGTTTCGATCGAGCGTGGGCCAATTGCGAGACGCGGCAGGGCCGCAGCTGCAATTCCCAACTCAGATTGGCAACGGGCGCACAGCATGCGGCGGTTGTCGGTGGACAACTCGGCCGCAACATCGGCCCGGCACGACGAGCACCACATCGGTCAATCCTGTAACAAAGCATCGACGGCGAGTTGAAGAAAACGCTCAAAACCCGCGCGGAGGCTATCCCGAGACCCCGTTTCGTGCAATACCGGGTTGAGAGTAATCATGGCGACCAGAAACACACTTGCACCGGGAAACGACCGACCCGGATCATCGCAGACCCAGCAGTATTACCACGCGAGCCGGGGAAATTGCGCCACGGATGCAATTCCACCCGGCGACGGCAGCTCTGCAACCGCCATTTCGACGACGCGGCCGACGTGGTCGATACCGGCAACCGGGTGGACCATGTAGAATTTGGCGGGCTCGATATCGTGCAGAATTGGTCTGGAGTGACATCGACGCCGGGTCAATGATCGCGATGAACCGACATCGATTGAATTGGCGGCAATAGAGAATGACAACCATGAACTGGCATCAAACACGATTGATACTTCCTGCTTATCGCCGCGGCTTTCATCTGATAACGCAACACGTTCTTCAGGCAATCCCGGAACTGACCGAGTTCGAGGTTGGGCTACTTCATGTCTTTATCCAGCACACGTCGGCATCGTTGTCGATCAATGAAAATGCAGACCCCGATGTTCCGCGCGACCTCGAAGCGTCATTCAATGCGATCGCTCCGGAAGATTTTCCATATACTCACACGTGCGAGGGGCCGGATGACATGCCCGCTCATGTGAAGTCGGCCATGCTGGGCAACTCGGTAACGGTTCCAATCAGCGGCGGGAAATTGTGCCTGGGCACATGGCAAGGGATTTACCTTTGCGAACACCGGAACAGGGGGGGCCAGCGTTCGCTCGTACTGACCATCAACGGTGAACGGGTTTCTCAAAACCCGAGTCGATGAGTCTAAGGACCGGCGCATCATCTACTGTCGGAACCATTTTGGCTGAATCGGACCGAATCGCTCGGCGTTATGCGGCAGAGAAATGCGAAGATGTTTTACCACAGAGCCACAGAGGCACAGAGAATGAAAGGAGAAGAGGCGCGTTGCGATGACGCTCCGAGAGACTGACCGGGGTTTCTCGTTTCTTCGTTCGTGCATGGCATTTGTTGGGGAGTCGTTTTTTTCTGTCTTGTCTTCTCTGTGCCTTGTGATTCACTCTTTAATTCGTGGGCTTTGTGTTGGAGTGGGCGTTTGTTTCGGGATCAAGAATTCGTAATTGGTCTTTGTCATGTGGCCAGACGCAGCGACGTGGCGGCTCGGTCGGAGCCTCGCCCTCCCATAATGCGGATTCGCCTTTTCTTGCTTGTCTTCACTGTGTCTCTGTGTCACTGTGGTTCACTTCCTCTTTCGACGATTCGCCCTGGAGAAATCCACTGGCATGTCAGCAACTTGCGACAATTGTTTATGCGCCGATCCTAAACGCATCACTCGAGGCCAAGGCGACTGGCTAAGTCTTTCCTCGTACGAAACTTTCATTCGCTACATTCCTCCGGCTTTTGCTGGCGCACCCTGTCTCCTGTTTTACCATACATGGGGAAATCTGAACTGCAAAGTACGACAGTGTCGCGAGGCATCCGATAGCGGCGCATCGG
>JANXOO010001146.1 GCA_025353525.1 Schlesneria sp.
TCCCGAAGGACTGTTCGCCGTCCTGCAACGTATGACCGCCAAGAAACCCGAGGACAGGTATCAGACCCCGCAGGATTTGCTTGACGATCTGAATAATTCAAAATTGACCAAAGCGGCGTTCTCGAATGAAATCTTCGATGACCTCAGCGACTACGATGTTGATGCCATCGATGGTTATGATAAAGACGCCGAAGTCGATAACGATGTCAAAACTCGTCCTCAGGGAAAAGCCCCGGATCGAAAGAGTCACCGTCGTGAACAGGATGAACGGGACGACCAGGACGACCCTCTTGATCGCAAAATCCCCAGGAAAAACCGAAATCGAGGCACGACCGATTCCGATGCAGTGACCGGTAACGATTTGCCGGTCGATTTTGGTCGAAAAAGGCCTCGCTCGCGTGTCAGTGATGACGAAGATGTCGACGGCGATGACGATACTCCTGTCCGCAAGCCTGTTCGCAGCGGATCTCGCCCCCCGATTGATGAGACTCACCAGCATTACGAGCAGGACGACAACGCGGGGAACGATGTCGACGACGAGGGCCCGTCTGAACCGACCCGGCGAAAAACCTCCGCTCGCAGCAGCGATGACGACGACGGATCGTCAACACGATCGACCCACCACAAGTCGAAAAACCGGGAGGCTGAGACGAGTCCTGCGGAAGACACGCAACCACTCACCACCCGCCGCAAGCCAGCCTCGAAGTCGGATGACGACGACGATTCAAACCGTCCGGCAAGACGGTCAGGTTCGGCCGCTCGCGATGAAGATTCAGACGATTCGACACCATCAAAGCGCAAGGGGTCGTCGTCAGGGTCCGGTGAGGGCACGTCACGGAGTTCGAAAAACGGGAAAAGTTCGTCCGGAAAGGAATCATCTGCCAAAGGCGGGGAAAAACATACACCAAAACCGCTGCCCCCCAAGCGACAGCCGGTCCCTCTGGCCGATGAGAAGCGTCAACAAAACATTCTGGAACCGCTGAAGTATGCCGCAATCGCTGCTGGCGTCATGGCGATAATTGGCGGTATTGGTTGGATGGTGATTTCGTGGAGCAGTCAAGTTCAGTCGGCAAACAATCCGTTTGATATCAAAAAGGGATCGCCTCAACCTGACACAGTTGGTTCAGTAACCAACAACGCCGCCAAACCCGCCGATCCGAAATCGACTGATATTTCAGTCCACGTCGACGATCCTGCCAAATCCGCTGCGACAGAACGTACGGCTCCAAACGAATACGACATCACAAAACTGCCCGCATGGGTCTCGACCGATGCTGCTGAACCGCGCGACGTGCCATTCATCTCAGTGGGACCTGGTGCAACGACATCGACTCATTTTTCGAAACTTGACGACGGACTTAGGGAAGCCGACCGGGCCGGAGGAATTGTACGGCTAATCGGGAACGGCCCATTTCATTTGTCGAATATCAAACTTGGAAATGCAAAACGACTGGTGATCACTGCAGCAACGTCACAGGACCAGCCTCTGATTATTGTCGCACCTGCAGAAGCCGGCGCTGCGAGCGGACTGACCGTTAATGGCGGAATTCTCGACCTGCGAGGACTCCACTTTGTGTACACGCGTTCCGCTGATCAAAACCTTGCATCTTCTCCGATGATTTCGGTCGTCGACGGCCAACTGTTCGTCAGAAATTGTTCATTCACTGCGACGGGAACTGACAGTGCCACTGCAACGGCTGTGGCCTTTACGAGCAATCAGGATTCCCAGAACGTCCCCTCGATTGCGCCACAGGTATCTTTTGATCGGGTGACCGTTCGCGGGAACGGCCTGACAGGACTGCAACTCGCGAGGACAACTTCGGAGGTAGTGATTCAGGATTCGCTATTTGTGACCGGGACAGCTCCGGCAATCGATCTCTCGGGAAACCTGATCTCTGGCCTGGCCGATATGGTCGATTCCAAACCCCGCCGAACCGTCCGCGTCTTGCGCTCGACATTTTGCGCTCGCAAACAGGTCATTGAACTTTCTTCAGATAATTCAGCAAAGCCGCCGTCAACGTCAATCCTGTTTCAGGATTCAATTTGCTCAGCGGAAGGGTCAGGGAATACCACGGTACTTGTTTCTGCAAAACGCTGGCCCAGCGTGACGTCGACTTCGACAGGCTGGCTTACGAACCTTAACTGGACATCAAAATCATCGCTCTACATCGGATTCGAGCGGCTGCTCGACCTCGACAAGTCGTCGTTCAAAGTGGAAGGACCGGATGCATGGCAGCGTGTCTGGGGCAAAAAATTCGACCTGGCTCAATTCCAGTCAATCATTTGGCAAGAGTCGCTTTTTTCAGATCTCGGATCCGTGTTACCTCACGATTTTGAGACCGGCAAGCTGCCCTTCCGAGACCTGACAACTTCGAAGGGGACATTGCCCGGTTGCATAACCAGTCAACTGGTTGTCCCTGGCGTGACGTCGCAACTTCGGCTTCAGGCAATGTCACGACGTCCCAAACTTCCGCCAGACCTCCCGAACTCCACAGACCCGAAACTGACGAGGAAGGTCAATCTGGCGAAAGAAGATCTCGGCGCGATCCTTAACAGAAACGACTGGCTGGACGGAACTGTTTTCGAAGTATCGGGAACGGGCTTACAAACGATGCTTCCGGCGAAAATCAAACAAAAATCGGTGCAAATTGTATTCAAATCCGGCGACGGAGCACCGCTGAAGCTTCAACCAAAACTCCAGAACGAATTTAAAGCGAACCCTGACACACCGGGACTGTTTACCGTTGAGAACGGCAAGCTCGAAATGCAGTCGGCGCTGATCGAGGCCAGCCAGTCCACCAGAGGATCTCCGCCCCCGTGGCTCATTCACTCTCGCAACAGTACCGTGATCCTTCGCGGTTGCCTGCTTGGCGGACCAGCCGCTCAGGAACTCGAATCGCACCAGGGATTGATTGCCTGGTCGACAACGTCTGCGAAACCGCAAGCAACTGCTGTCGAGCCCGAGTATCTGGCGGTCAGCGACTCGTTATTGATGAGTTCCGGGACCGGGATCCAATTTCAAACGGCATCCGGTCGATTGTTTCTGCGTAATTGCATCGTGGCCATTCGCGGAAACGGAATCGACTTGCAGCCCTTCCGGACAGATACCAGCCTGCTTCCGACCGTTGACCTGCAACACGTCACGTTTTCGACATCGAAAGCGGCAATTCGTGTCGAAGCAGCGACAGGCTCGGACGAGATTGGTTCTCCGATGCGAATTTTCACAGATTTTTCAGCAATCGTTCAACCGATCGAAATCAAACCGGGGGATGCTGACCAGTCGACTGTGATCGACTGTGCCGGACCGGTCTTCGAGCAAAAGCAGGTCGAATGGTGGGGCCATTCCAACGGGTTTGCAAAAGAATTGAAATCGCTGATTCGACAGAGTGACACACCTCCGGTGACATCCGTCGAGCAATGGCACAAGATGTGGGGCGAGGCAAGCGATTTCCGGCTGTTGACGGGATCGAAAGGCGTCCAGCTTGGCGGCAGTTTGCCCAACAAATGGACGAACATGAAAGCAACCTCGTTTTTGCTCAGCCCGAATTCGATTGGTGCGACCTGGGCGGACAACGGACGACCGGTCGGGGCCGACATTCGCGCGATCGAAGAAACCTTTCTCGCCAAAAAGGGAACGCCAGACATGAAATCAGGCTCGCCGTCCATACCGCCGAAACCAGGAATGGGCGCACAGACGCCACCGAACACGAAAAAGAATATCGGATTTTGAAATCAGGCTCCGGTTTTGAAAACGACCGGGTGAGCAGAGACTTCGGCACGTCTCGCGGTCGGGATACGGTTTCGTTCGAAAGATAGCGTTTCGGAAGATTGCATGAACCAGGTTTCTCGAACCCTTCACCACGGACGGTGGCAATCAGTTGTTGATTTGGCGACAGATCTGTGCGCGATGCACCAGCCGTTCACCACAAAAGATGCGGCAGACGGAAAACTGGTCCCTCGATTGCCGTGTGTTGCGATTGTGACCGGAACAGAAGTCAGCACTGCAGGACGGCTCCACATCGGGCGGCAGCAGCACTTCAGCATGGCCCCGCTCTGCGACGACGCTATCTTTCTTGTCGCA
This sequence comes from Schlesneria sp., assembly GCA_025353525.1. Classification (GTDB taxonomy): domain Bacteria; phylum Planctomycetota; class Planctomycetia; order Planctomycetales; family Planctomycetaceae; genus Schlesneria. Next base: position 4,082 of record JANXOO010001146.1, read on the forward strand.
TCAATTACCAAGCCGGTTGTGGCAATGGCCGCGCTGCTGCTGGTCGAGCGAGGCCAATTGACGCTCGCCGACCGGGTTTCAGAATACATTCCTGAATTCGGTCGTGAAGGAAAGTACGGGATCGACGTACGGCACCTGCTGACACACACGTCAGGGCTGCCCGATATGCTTCCGGATAATCTCGAACTGAGACAATCCCTCGCATCGCTTGAACAATTCGTGATGCGGGTTTGTGATGAACCGTTAGCGTTTCCGCCTGGTCGGGGCGTTCAATACCAAAGCATGGGATTTGCTGTGCTGGGTGAAATCATCGCCCGGATTTCCGGAAAGTCGTGTGCCCAATTTGTTCGTGACGAGTTTTTCCATCCGCTCGGCATGCGTGATACCGCACTGGGGGCACCTGACGACTGGTTCGACGGGCAGGCAGCCAAGGCGATAAAAATTCCGGATGCGATCGTCCCCGAAGCGCATGCAAGCGGCATCGACTGGAATTGGAACAGTCGCTATTGGCGGCAACTCGGTGCTCCCTGGGGTGGCCTGTTGACCTCGGCCGCAGACCTCGCCACGTTCGCTCAGACCATGTTGCGACGGGGAACGACGCTCGATGGTCATCGTGTTTTGTCTCCTGCGACGGTCGACGCTGCGACCCGAAATCAGCTTGAATTCATGCGCGATGTTCCGGACGAAGAACGTCGATGTCGGCCATGGGGTCTTGGTTGGCGATTGAATTGGCCGGCACATAGCGCCAATTTTGGAGACCTGCTCGGTAAACGAACTTATGGACATTGGGGAGCCACCGGAACGGTGCTGTGGATCGATCCCGACGCCGGTACATTCGCGCTGGTCCTTACCACCCTGCCCCAGGAGCCTTCGGGAAAATATCTGGCGCGGCTGTCAAACGCTGTCGCCGCAGCGTGGGAATAACCCTGACTGGCTCCATCGTTGCGCCCGCAGACTTTGTCGGATGCAGATGAAAACCCGGCACATCTCAAAGGTTCCCGCAGCCAACAATTGAATTGATTGACTTCAAGAAGTCGCAACGGTAGTCTGGCGCGGGACATTGTGTTGCGTTTTAACAAGAACCAGCATCACACTCGTCCACTAACGTCAGAGACATCGGTCCCCAATCCTTGATTGAGAAGGGCCCACCATGATCGGCCGGGAAGAACTCGTCAGGGATTGGACAACCGGGCAACTGAAAGGCAACGCGACGGCCCGCGATCCGGAACACCGGATGGCCGACGAGTCGCCCGAAAATTTCTTTTCCTTGTCAGTGGACCTGTTGTGCATCGCCAGCATTCAGGGATTTTTCCTGCGACTTAACCCCAACTTTTCCAGTCTTCTGGGTTACACTGAACAGGAATTATTGTCGCGACCGTTTCTCGAACTGGTCCATGCTGACGACGTGGCGGCGACCGAGGCAGCGA
>JANXOO010001163.1 GCA_025353525.1 Schlesneria sp.
CTGGTGCGGATCGTCTGGAAGTCGATCATTTGTCGGGCACAATTGCGATGCAGATCCTCGACGAAGGCAGTGATCGCTTTCAGATATCCGTCGCGCAACGCCCGCGGATCGCAGATCAGGTCACCGGCCTCTTCCATTCCCTCGAACTTTGTCGTTCCGGCATAATTGAAATCGAGTTCGGCATCGTCCATCACGTGCATGACCATCACATCGTGACCTCGCGTGCGTAGCAATTTCAATCCTTTGAACAGACCGGCCCGATCGACGAACAGGTCCGAGATCACGACGATCAGCCCGCGGCGCGTCTGCTCGTCAGCCACCTGCGCCAGTAAACGTTGCAGGTCGGTCTTCTTTGCCGGCTGTTCCTGATCGAGCGTTGCCAGGATGGCGTGCAAATGATTCTGTTTGCTGCTGGACGGGATACTCGAACGAACCACGCTGTCAAATGTCGTGACCCCGACGGAATCTTGTTGGCGGAGCAGCAGGTACGACAGTGACGCCGCAATCTGACAGGCATATTCGTATTTGGTCAATTTGCCGGAGCCGAACAACATCGATTCGGACAAATCGACAAGCAGTGTCGTGCGGAGGTTGGTTTCTTCTTCGTACTGCTTGATGTAGTAGCGATCGGTTTTGGACCAGACTTTCCAATCGATACGCCGGATATCGTCACCGGGCGCGTATTCGCGGTGCTGCGCGAATTCGACCGATTGGCCGAAATACGGGCTGCTGTGGCGGCCCGACAGAAAACCTTCGACGACACTGCGAGCCAGAATTTCGAGCCGCGCGATGCGTGCGACGGCCTCAGGCGGCAAAAATCTTCGCGAGGTTGGGGTCACGGGTCAGTTCGCCTTCTTTCGACGGTGTCGCCTCGATCAATTGCTCGACAATCCGGTCCGACGTGATCCCTTCGCTCTCGGCCGCGAAGTTGACCACGATCCGATGCCGCAGTACGGGTGCCGCTAATGCCTGGATATCCTCGGTCGAGACATACGTTCGTCCCGCCAACAACGCCCGGGCTTTCGCCCCCAAAAGCAGAAACTGAACAGCGCGGGGTCCCGCACCCCAGCTCAGTTGCCCTGTCACAAAATCCGGAATTCCCGCTTCACCAACGCGTGTTTGCCGAACCAGCGCCAGCGCATAGTCGACGACGTGATCGGTCGTCGGAACCTGACGTACAAGTCGCTGCAGGGCCAGGATTTCTTCGCCGTCAAGCACTTTAGAAATATCGTCCGTCTGGATCGATGTTGTTCGTTTCGCGATTTGCCGCTCTTCTGCAAACGTCGGATACTTCACGAAAACCTTGAACATGAACCGATCCTGCTGGGCTTCCGGCAGCGAATATGTTCCTTCCTGTTCGATCGGGTTCTGTGTGGCGAGGACGAAAAACGGGTCCGCCAGAACGTGTCTCGTCTGACCGACGGTCACCTGTCGTTCTTGCATCGCTTCAAGTAACGCGGCCTGAGTCTTGGGTGGCGTTCGGTTGATCTCGTCTGCCAGCACGACGTTGTGAAATAACGGGCCGCTGATGAAACGGAATTCCCGTTTTCCCGTATCCCGGTTTTCCTGAAGAACGTCGGTTCCGGTGATGTCGGCGGGCATCAGGTCAGGAGTAAACTGAATGCGAGCAAAGCTCATCGAAAGGCAGCGAGCCAGCGTGCTGATCATCAGCGTTTTCGCCAGCCCGGGAACCCCTTCAAGCAAACAGTGTCCGCGACTGAAGAGCGCGATCAGAAGCTGCTCGATCACTTCATCCTGCCCGACAATGACTTTTGACATTTGTTCGCGAATCGATTTGTAGGCATCACCCAGTTTGCCAATCGACGCTTCAATCTCTGCTTGTGACACGGAGTCGCTCATGACGACGCGGTCTCCCATAGTGTAAAGAGAAATAATTCGACCGAGCGCATGCTAGCGGTTGAAGTAACCGGACGCGACCCCCGCGCGACGCGACCGTCGCGAATTTCAGGGAGTCATACCGTACTGGTGACGTTTGCCCTGATGTTTATGCGACCGGCAGCGGAAAATTTACCGGCTGAAAAACGGGGTTGAAAAAGGGGGACTGGCTCCAGATCTTCCTGGTGCCTGTCCCCCTTTTTCAGCGACCGGTACTGCCGGTAGCCTAAGGAGTAAGTGGCCGGGCACTTGGGTTGCCTGGCCACTTACTGCGAAAAATCGCTGTACCACAGGAGCGGAACAGCCGGTTGACGGCAATTGCACGCACCGGGCGCGGCCTGAACGACCGGAGTCGGCTGGCTGGCGGGGCGAGTCGAGGCCACGGGCTTTGTGTCGGCCTGAGTCGGAACCGGTGGGACTGTTTCCAACGCCTTCTGTCGATCAACGACGAGCACAACAGAGCGCCCGGTCGCTGCGACGCGTTCGTCAGCGTTCACTCGCAGGATATTCGCTGCTTCACCCGCCCGAACGGCTGACATTTTCAATACCGTACGATTGCTTCCACGGACAGGTAAATCGCCCGCCTCAAACACGATCTTGCGGCCATCGCGATGCGACAATTCCTCGGGAATCTCGACCAGTACTTTCACGCGATGAAGGGCCGTATCGCCTGTATTATGAACTGCGATTTCAAATTCGACCTCGTCCCCCGTCGTCACCCGATCAAGATGCTGGACATCACAGGCCAGTGACGGGTGCGTTTCGAGCGGAATTTCCGGCGGGATCGACGGCAATTGGTGATGTGCGACAGGTCGTACGACATCGGCGAACGCAGAGACCTCGGCGTGAGCCGTGACTTGAGCCCGGTGAAATTGCCGACGCCCCCCTTCGAGTAACCACGTTAAAGCCAACTCCCGTTCGTGACCTGGTAAAAGTCCGGGGATTTCCCGGAGCAATCGCTGCCCTTGCACGCCCGATTCGGGATCGGTGTCGCCTTCTCCCACCGCCTCGGGATCGGCAGCGATGACCGTACGCAAGTGCGTTAAATCTTCGCGAACTTCAATCCGCGGAACAGTCCGCTGTCCTTCGTTGCTGACGATCAACCGGGACCGGTGTTGTTCGCCACTTGTGACCCGTTGCGGCGCATCAATTTCCAGGCGTAATGCGACTTCAGCCGTCGCGGGCAGATTCGGGTCGTATTCGTCCGCTCCTTCTCGTTCGTAGCTGACAAGGTCGAGGTTTCCGATTCCGAAATAAGGGATCACCCGCGCTGCAGAACCGTTTCGAATCTGCTCAAATCGTTGCCACAGTCGATCGCCGTGCGAGTTCCGATCACTGGAGTAAAAACTGTCGTCGTCGGGAAAAACACTTCGATCCCGAATTGTCACGAGGTGCGAATCTGGAGGAAAAGCACCCGTAAAAACAACGTGCCGGGCTTTTTTCAGCTCTAATTTCATTTCAAAAGCCAGGTCGGGACGGATCAGGGGTTCGGTTCTGCGAATTGGCTCGGGTTCCGGGTCGGGTACCGTCATGACGATCGGACGGCGCGGTGTCGGACGTCGTTCCGGCACGGAAACGTATTCGTAACGAT
>JANXOO010001178.1 GCA_025353525.1 Schlesneria sp.
GCATCTAAGCAGCATAATCAATCGTTATTGCATTGTAAAGTAGAATGTCCCCTTTGTTTTTTCCGAAATGGTGGTGCTGGAATTGGTGGATTCGATTAGTCCCGAAACTGTTCGTAAGACGCTAAAAAAAACAACATGACCAAACGTAACATTGAGTCCTGGGTGATTCCGCCCACCCGGGACGCGGAGTTTGTCGCCAACATGGAAGAAGTGCTCGAAACGTATGAAACCGCGTATGATCCGCAACAACCTGTGCTCTGTATGGATGAGCAACCGGTACAGCTGTTGTTAGAGACCAGGGTGCCGATTCCTGCGACGAAACAACATGGCAAACGCGTTGATTACGAATACGAACGCAACGGCACGGTACGGCGAGCATCTTTATGTTCGCCGAACCGCTGTCCGGTTTCCGGCAGGCGACAGCCCGAAAGCGCCGCACCAAAGTTGACTGGGCCATTGAAGTCGCCCAACTCCTGGATTCACGATACACCCAATGCCCGAAGGTAACACTGGTCTGCGACAATCTCAACACGCATTCAAAAGGGGCGTTCTATGAGGCATTTCCGCCAGAAGTCGCACGCGCGTATGTGAAACGGATCGACTTTTGTTACACGCCCAAGCACGGCAGTTGGCAGAACGTTGCAGAATGCGAACTCAGTTGCCTGACCAGTCAATGTTTGAGCGACCGTCGAATCGGCGAACTGCCCCTCCTGCAAAGCGAAATCGAAATCTGGGCCGACAAAACGAACGCCAAACAACGAGGAGTTGACCGGCAATTCAAGATCGACGATGCCCGAACGAAATTGAAGCGTCTGTACCCCGTGATTAAGAGTGAATGACGCACTACGTGCTTTGCCCTGTCATCTGCCAATAAAAAAGCGGCCCCTTCGACGTTTCGAAGGGGTCGCTTAAATTGATCGTCAGCAGAATGCACAGGAATGATTAACGCGACATAAACGCGATGACTCGTCCGATTTCGATTGAGGGAACCGTGGCGTCACGGGGTGTTGGCAATGCCTGAACCCGAGCTTCCAGATCCTTTGAGTCGAATGAGACCCAGTCGACCGATTGTCGTGACGAACCGTCAACGATTTCGCGATACAGCTTTTTGACATTGGGCCGGTTACGCAACGTGATGACATCGCCTGGGCCAACGAACATCGAGGGCTTGTTGACGGTCTTGCCATTCAACTGGAAGTGGCGGTGGACGATCCCCTGCCGAGCTTGCAACCGCGTGACGGTGAACCCTGCTCGACGTACGACGTTATCGAGCCGACGTTCGCACATCACCAGCAGAATATCGCCCGTATTTCCCTTTTGAGCCCGTGCCTTGGCAAAATAGCGGCGAAGTTGTGCTTCGCGCATACCATAGTGGTACTTGATCTTCTGCTTGTCAGCGAGTGCCATTCCGTAAATCGTCAGCTTGCGGCGACGCTCGGCCATACCGGGAGGGCTCGGACGCTTTTCCAACGCGCGGGCGGCTCCCGCGTTTTCAAATACCATTGCGCCTAAGCGGCGATTGACTCGTCCCTTGGGACCCGAATACCGACCCATGCAAATCACTCCCGTGCAGTCGACCAGCGTCTGCCTTCAAACCGTTAAACAAATCGAAGACGGGAATAATGGCATGTCGCGTCGCGTCCGTCAACTGACTGGAATGATCCGGGCGCAGGTGATTGGCGAGTTGGCGAAAAGCCATCTGCCACAAAACCGATTATCGTTCTCGCCGTCCTTAAGAATGCTTCGTTTGTGAGTCCATTTCAAGTCTCGAAATCACAGCCGCGTCAACTTCCAGGCTATTTCCACGAATTCTCCGGAAAATCCGGTTAATGCCACGGTCAAATAGCGGTTCTTCTGCAGAGTGAACGATTTGAACGATTTATGTGAAGTCGCTCATCGGTCAATGGCAAAGATCATAACACAGTTCGGAGACAGATGATGATTCGAGGATTCATGTTCGGAATGGCGGCCGCGCTCGTAATCGGCCACAACAGCCTGATTGCGATTGCCGCTGCGGAGAAAGACATTGTCACAACGGCGGTCGAAGCGGGTTCGTTCAAAACGCTCGCAGCGGCGTTGAATGCTGCCGGTCTGGTAGAAACGCTGAAAGGCAATGGACCGTTTACTGTGTTCGCTCCAACGGACGAGGCATTTGCAAAACTTCCTGCGGGAACTGTTGAAACCCTTCTCAAGCCGGAAAACAAATCACAGTTAATCGCAGTCCTGACATATCATGTGGTTGCTGGAAAATTAATGGCTGCGGATGTCGCCAAACTGGGTGCGGCGGTGACGGTCAACGGGCAGCGACTCGATGTCAAAATTGACGGCGATAATGTGCGGGTGGACAAGGCCCTCGTCGTTAAAGCAAACATCGAATGTTCCAACGGTGTGTTACACGTCATCGATCAGGTCATTTTGCCAGCGACCGATAATATCCCCGCGACCGCCGCGAAGGCTGGCATCTTCAAAACTTTGCTCGCTGCCGCGAAAGCAGCCGGTTTAGATGACGCTCTCTCTGGTGATAAGCCATTAACCGTCTTCGCTCCCACTGATGATGCATTTGCGAAACTGCCAGCAGGTACGTTCGAGAACCTTCTTAAACCTGAAAATAAGGAAAAACTCGGGACGATCCTCAAATACCATGTGGTTTCAGGACGGGTCTTTTCCACGAATCTGCTTGCGGGAACCGAAGTGAAGACTCTGCAGGGTGGAATGCTCAAGGCGAAATTGATCGACGGTAAGGCCACTGTGAACGGTGCAGGACTGGTCAGCACCGACATTGATGCATCGAACGGTGTCATTCACGTCATCGACACCGTTCTGTTACCTCCAGCCACGCCAGCCAAGGGTGCACAGGTGGTCCCTCAAGCCGCTCATCAAATCGCCGTTAGTTGCCCCTTGTCCAGTCATGAGATGGTCTACCAGACTCGTCGAATGCATCGACGTTAGAGAACAATCGTTGTTTCGATAAAATCTGCGGTCATCATCCGACTGCTGCAGATGCCAACGCCGGGTCGAGAGCTTGGCGTTGGCATGTTTCATTACCCCGTTCTGCCGTCGTTCTGTCGCCGGGAATTCAGGATTACGAGCACTTCGAGTTGGAATTCTGAATGCGTTCGTACGGGTCAGGGAGAACTACTATGAACCATATCGCGATTCTCGGAGCCACCGGCACAATCGGAGCGGCGCTTGCCCGACGACTTGTCCGAAAGGGTCAATCCGTGGTGCTCGTCGGGAGAAATGTGGAGAAACTTTCGCACCTGTCCCACGAATTAGGCCAGCCGTACGTGGAGTTCGACATTTCAAATTCTCTGAACCTCGAGCAGGCGTTGCAGAATGCCTGCGAAGCCCACGGCGGGTTTCATGGGCTCGTCAACTGCATCGGCTCCTTTTTGCTGAAGCCGGCACATTCAACGACGGATGACGAATTTCGTCGTGTGTTCGAGGCAAATCTTTTTACGGCATTTGCAACTGTTCGAGTTGGTGCGAAGCTGCTGCGTGAACGAGGTGGAACAATCATTCTGTTCGCTTCAGCCGCCGCCGAGATCGGAATTCCAAATCATGAAGCAATCGCTGCTGCGAAGGCCGGGATCATCGGACTGGCACGGTCCGCTGCGGCGACCTACGCGAACCATAACATTCGAGTGAACGTTGTCAGCCCAGGCCTGGTTCGCACCGAGATGACACGTCGAATCTGGGAGAATGCCTCCAGTGCCGCAGCCTCGGCTCAAATGCATGCGATGGGGCGGTTAGGTGAACCCGAGCAACTCGCGTCGTTGGCGGCCTGGTTGCTCGATCCGGAAAACGATTGGGTCACTGGCCAGGTGATCGGGATCGATGGTGGGTTAGGTCACGTCTTGCCACGCAGGTAATCTCATGTTTCAGACCGGAAAAAGTTCATTCGTTGTGCAGATTCCGGGGTTCAACGGTACTGCATCCCCCAGCACGGAAAGTAAATTTGACACTCAGTTGACCGAGGCATCAACGATCACTCAATGGCGTCAATTAATTGTCAATCCGGTTCTCCTGTCGGGATCTCTGCTTGTTGCCAGCGGCCTGTTTCATCTGCTGGCGCTGTACTTAACGGGATCAGACTGGAGTGGCCCTGTTTCATTTCGAAAACCTGGCCTGTTTGGCGTCTCTGCCGGATTGACGATCTGGTCGATCGCCTGGGTTCTTTCTCAATTGAGACCGCACCGGAATGATCGAACGTTTGCTTGCATCATTGCAGGCAGTCTGTTTCTCGAAGTTGGTTTGATCACAATGCAGTTTTGGCGCGGAGTTCCGTCTCACTTCAATCGCGCAACGGTTTTCGACGCTATGAACGAGTCGATGATGTTCGGGTTGATCATGATTACGATGGCAGGAATTGCCTGGTTGGTTTGGCGTTCCTCATGGATCTTTCCAATGCCCGAATCACGAGCCCTGGCAATTCGCGCCGGACTGTGGCTGCTTTTGATTTCGTGTGGGTTGGGGTTGTTGACGGCGATCGGTGGTGAATTGAACATCGCGCGCAACCGGTCGCCCGAGGTATGGGGGATCGCGGGTGTCCTCAAATATCCCCATGGTGCAGCGTTGCACGCCATACAAGTCCTGCCTTTACTGTCCGGTATTTTGGAACGATTGCGAGTTTCAAATGCTGTGCGGTTGGTCGTGGCTGCCGTCTATGCCCACGGTTTGTTTCTTTTGCACTCCATTTGGCAATTGGTTCGAGGTCGTTCGAGATTGGACGTCGACATTATTGGTGGAGCGACATTGATGGCGGCGGGAATTTTGTGCCTGCTGCCGATCACTGCCATCATCTTTTCCATGCGAGCGAGGTCTGTAAAACGTCTTGAGGCCAAGATTCCATGACAGCAAAGGATCAGAAACACTGGGCTCTGCTTCGTTCCGAATCAAGACGCGGGAAATTTCCAAGGGAACGTAATTCATGGAAACCTTATCCGCAGTTTTTCCGAAAAGATTGAGAAATCCGGTTAATCCAGGCCTCACTGTCCGGAACTAAAACGTCGGGACGATGCAAACGTTTTCGCCGTCGTTCTGGTGACGACCTTGATTCTTGAAAAGTGAAGAAAAAAGTGAAGAAACGAGTCACCTGATCAAGAAACCGACATTCCCGGAGAATACCAAACATCAATCGCACGCGAACCGTGTTTTCGACAAACGATCAGGCAACTAATAAAATCCTTCAAACTCCTGTTTTACAGTGACGCACGAGTCTCACCGAGGTCAGTCACATTGCCGCCGCATTCATCACAATAAAAACGGAACTTACTTAAGAGATCAACATGAAAAAGACTGATATGGCAAAAGCCGGATTTGTAATTGCTGCTGGAGCGTCGTTCCTGTTCTCGGTGTCCCTCTGGTTTTCGGGAAGCAGGCAGGAAGGTGTTTTTGTCGGTTTGTGGGTCCCTTCGATCCTCAGTTTCGGAACATTGATATTGGGAAGGCGTGCTCATGAGTGACATCGTGATTTTCATGATCGGCCTTGGGATCACGGGAATCGTCCTGGCTTCGTCTTTCTCAGCACTGATCGGCAGTGACCATCCTGATGAACCTCGTGTGTAAGAGTTCAAAAGACTGGTGCGTGATACGTTCGAAATGAGCTCAATTCCTGGATGGTCGAACAATTGATCCTTTGATCACCTGATTCTCAATCAATTTTATAGAACCTGAAACCCTTGTGTCGCTATTTATCAACTCTATAAGGACCTTGAAATGACTGCTGAACACACAACGAATTGGCCTGATTTGGCAATCGGACTTTATGATCGACTGACCGGACGAAACGCTCATATCGCATACGAATTTGCTGATATGCACATCAAGATTCCCAGCGGGACCGGCCCAAAGGCTGAACATGCGGAATGGGTGCTCAGTGGGACAGTGACGATTCGAACGACGGAAGCGGGGCAAAACCCAAAGTGAGTCTGGCCGGGCGTCTCGACGGAAACGTTGACGGCCGGCCAATGAGTGTCGTTGCTGAGGATCGCGAAATCATCGTCGACGTCGGAAGTCTTCGTACATTGTTCCACATTCGGCGAATTTGGCCTGTGATCTTCAAATCTCTTCA
>JANXOO010001183.1 GCA_025353525.1 Schlesneria sp.
GTCGTGTTTTCATGCAGAAAGCAGAGTCGGTGAACGTCGAACCCGGTGCTGTCAGCTCTGTGGTTCTTCCCTCCAAAAAACAGCGATGTGCCGCTCGCGGTCATCGACCGCTCGTATTCCCCGAAAAGGATTTGATGATGAATTCACTGTCGATAAAACTCGCTGCCGTGTTGTGCCTGGCGACCTCGACTCTGGCGACTGCTGCCGAGAAATTCGACCCGACGGAACAGACGCTGAACCTTGTCAGCAAGATGAAAGTCAGCAAATACGACTGGCCACAATGGGGCGGATCGCCGCACCGCAACAATACGCCGCTGGGCGAGAATATTCCGCACACCTGGGATCTCAAGACAGGCGAAAACATCCTTTGGGCGTCGCCGCTGGGATCGCAAACATACGGCAATCCCGTGGTTGCCAACGGCAAGGTTTTTGTCGGTACGAACAATACCAACGGATACCTCAAACGATATCCTTCGAAGATCGATCTTGGTGTCCTGTTGGCATTTGATGAAAAGACCGGAAAATTCTTGTGGCAGGCGTCGTCGCCGAAATTGCCGTCAGGACGTGTGAACGACTGGCCCATGCAGGGGATTTGTTCGACCGTTTACTGCGATGACAAACGACTGTGGTACAACTCCAGTCGTGGTGAAATCCTGTGCCTGGATGTCGAAGGATTTCACGACGGTGTGAATAACGGTCCTTACAAGGCCGAACCGAACGAGAACAAGGACGAAGCCGATATCATCTGGCGATACGACATGATGGGCGACCTGGGCGTCTTCCAGCACAACATGTGCTCGTGCTCGATCACATGCGCTGGTGACCGATGCTTCGTCATTACCGGCAATGGCGTCGATGAAGGCCACATTAATATCCCCGCACCGAATGCACCGAGCTTCATCTGTCTTGACAAGAACACGGGCAAGCTACTGTGGTCAGACAAGTCGCCGGGCCTCAACATTCTGCACGGGCAATGGTCCAGTCCGTGCATTTTTGAAGCGGGTGGTCGCGAACAGGTTGTGATGGGTGGCGGCGATGGCTGGGTCTACAGTTTCGATCCTGTCGGCGACGGCAAGGGTGGCGCCAAAATATTGTGGAAGTTCGATGGCAACCCCAAGGAATCGATCTATTTGCTGGGTGGTCGGGCAACACGCAATCACATCATCGGGACACCTGTTTTCTACGACGGTCACCTGTACGTCGGGATGGGCGAAGACCCCGAGCACGGTGAAGGGGTCGGACATTTATACTGCATCGATCCGACCAAAAACGGCGATGTCAGTCTCGAATTGGCCGTCAACAAGGATGGCAAGGCAATTCCGCACAAACGACTGCAAGCGATCGACAAAGAGAAAGGCGAAAAGGCAATCCCCAACCCCGGTTCCGCTGCTGTATGGCACTACGATGCTGTTGATCGGAACAAAAACGGCAAAAATGACTTTGAAGAGACGATGCATCGGACGATCGGCAGTGTGGCGATCAAGGATGATTTGCTGTTCATATCGGATTTCGCGGGGCTGGTTCATTGTCTCGACGCGAAAAAAATTGAAAATGGAAAGCCGGTTGTGTACTGGACGCACGACATGTTTTCGGCCGCATGGGGTTCAGTCCTGATCGTCGAAAACAAGGTTTATGTCGGCGATGAAGACGGCGATATGACGGTCTTTGAACTGTCGACGAAGCTGAAAGTACTGGCCGAAAACAACATGATTAACTCAATCTATTCGACACCGATCGTGGCCGGTAACACCTTGTTTATCTCGAACAAGAGCACGCTGTTCGCGATCAAGGCAGGAGCCACACTCAAAGGTGGCGTAAAACAGGGTTCGACCGATGGAGGTAGTGGCGGAGAATAGTTTTGTTCGCTCAACCGTCGACACAACACTTTTTTGGAGATTCTGCGATGCGCGTTTTTACTGCCATGATCGTCTTGCTGTCGATTCCCGCTGTGTGCTTGCTTGCTGCCGACATCGAACCGATTTCGCCTGCGGACGCTGCCAAAAAGGTCGGCGAAAAAGTCGTGGTTCGACTGGACGTGAAATCGTCGGGCGGAAGGGAAAACAAGTACCTGAACTCCGAAGAAGACTTCAAAGACGCGAAAAACTTCACGATTTTCATTTCCAAAGATGACATCGGCAAGTTCAAAAAGGCAGGGATCGAAAAGCCCGACGAACACTTTAAGGGGAAAACAATCGATGTCATCGGAACGGTGGTCTTGAACAAAGAAAAACCTCAGATCAACGTCACTGAACCTGACCAGATCGTCGTCGTCACGAAAGAGAAGAAGTCGTGACACCTGGAAAGGCGACCCTTTTGAAACGGGTCGTCCGATGCATCGCAGTGACGGGACTGATCCCCGTCGTCTTGCTGGCGGGAATCAGTATGTTTTCCAGGCGGCCCAACAATTTGGGGGTTCAAAATGGCCAGTTAGCGGCCTGCCCCGATTCGCCCAATTGCGTTTCCACCCGGGCCAGCGATGCGGAACATCGCATCGAACCGCTCCCGTTTTCCCGTGATCGAACTGAAGTTGTCGCAATACTGAAGCGCATCATTGGCAGTTTTCCGAGGACGACGATCGTCCGCGAAACGGACGATTACTTGCACGTCGAATTTCGCAGTGCCCTTTTTCGGTTTGTTGACGACGTCGAGTTCCAAATTGACGATGATGCAAAGTTGATCCATTGTCGTTCGGCCTCGCGCGTCGGTTACGGAGACATGGGGGTCAATCGACAACGAATGAATGCCATTCGCGCGGCGATGGTGCAAGAACGATGATCCGATCTCGCAACGACGTTTTGTGGCTGTGCGTTTGCCTGTTGATTGCGCTCGGACTAAGACTGGCGGTGGTGGCGAATCGGTGGGAACAGCTTGGCACGGACCGGGACGCTTACCTTGGCATCGCCACGGGTCTTTATGAAGGCCGCGGATTCAGTACGCCAGGCGCGACAACACCAACTGCGTTTCGACCTCCGGTCTACCCGATTTTGTTGTCAGCAGGATTTTGTGTTGTTTCGCCGCCAGTCGCTGTCGCCGGCATCAACGTGCTCTCCGGATTGTTGGCGGTCTGGCTGACCATACAGGCGGGCGAGGTTCTCGAATTGGGAAAGCTCCGGTTTGTCGCAGCACTGGTCGTGGCGGTCGACCCGCTTTTACTGGCGTATACGTCACAACCGATGACCGAATGCCTGTGTGCATTTCTGGCTGTGTTCTGGTTGTGGTCCGTGATCCCGATTTCATCCGGGAGCAGTGCCTGTTTCGCTGTAGGGCGACTAGCGGGAACGGGCGCTGAAAAAGGGGGACAGGCACCTGGAAGACCCCCG
>JANXOO010001184.1 GCA_025353525.1 Schlesneria sp.
CCCATCATAGCTTCGACATCGGCCGGGTTCTTCAACAACACTCCTTCAAGCCGGGTCAATTCCCGTTTGCCGTCGCGAATTTTGTCAGCGAAATCAAATTTCTGGCGTGCTTCGACCGGTTTGTGATCTGCAGCGAGGGCCATTGCCATGACGCGACAACATTCGTCGTCACGCGGCGCGATCCGGACGGCTTCTTTCAATCGCGCGACGGCGGCAGACGCATTGCCGATTTCCATTTGATGTCGCCCCGATTCACAGATTGCAACCGCGTTGCCGGGGGCAAGTGTCACTGCGCGTTCAAGCAATTGTCCGATCCTGACCGTGTCACCTTGCGATCTGAGGCAAATTGCAAGTCCAACATGTGCAGGACCGGCAAATGGAGGAACATTCAAAACCTGATTAAAAAGTGGTAATGCTTCGTCCAATTCGTTGCGTTCCTGTAACGAAGACGCCAGTTCAAAGGCAACGTCAGCATTGTCAGGTTCGATCGAATGTGCGTGCCTTAGATCGTCAATGGCTTCCGCCGATTGCAATTTCAACTGCCTGAGTTTTGCCCTGAGGAGAAGTGGACGGGCGTGATTTGGCTGGTCAGCGATCCAGGTTTGAAGCAGATCGTTCGCTTCCAGATAACGCTGTTTGAGGACGCAACCGACGACGAGTGCCTCGGTGATTTCTTCTAACTCGCCGCGAGGGTCCTTCATGAGTTCTGGTACGTGAACCGACACCTTGTTGAGTTGCCCCGAGTGCGCCTGACAGAGCCATTCTTCGCGTTGAAACCGTTGTGACTTTGGTTGCATCGACCTGGCTCGTTTGATCGCGTCCATCGATTGCTGAAAATCTCCGATCCGCCGGTAGGCGCGAGCGCGAAGAAACGCCGTTTCTCCCTCTTCCGGCGCGAGGTATGTTGCCCAATCGAGCCACTCGAGTGCCACATCGTTCTTGTGTTGTGACAGGGCCTGCCGAGCGTACGAGTGAAACGGAATCGGCCACCAGATTCCACGAAACCAGACTGCTGCTAAAACGATGGTGGTGACTGCCAGAGCCCATCGACCCCGTCGCCACAGTCCGTTCGTTGCTAACGTTTGAGAACTGCCGTGACCGGAGTTCTTCAGCGTACTATCCATCGTTGCCTTACAGTGTCTCGCAGATTGATGAGGATCCGTTTGGCTAGGGACGAATCCTGCCATCGTTCCAGTAAATGATCACGTCAGGGTGCTCGACCTCAGGTTCGAAATAAAAACAACTCGCCGCGATGTCGATGTCGCCATCATCGTCCATATCGGCCACTTCCACCGTCGTATGAATCGGTGCCCCGGTTGCCAGGACATGTCGTTCGAACGAGTTGTGACCGGTTGTTTCAAGCCAGATAATGGCGTCCAGCGGGACATTACCCGCTCGTTTGAATAGTTTCTTCGGAATCATCGCCGAAGCAACAATGTCAAGATCGCCATCGCCATCAATGTCTGCTGCGCGTGCCCGGTGGACCCCGGGCATTGTAGCGACATGATGAACATCAAATGGAAGCGCACCTTTATTCTCGAACCATTTAATGCTGTGAAACGGCTTGATCTCGCTCGAATCGAACGTGTCGCCGTTGGTATAGATAACATCCAGGTCGCCATCCTGATCGAAGTCGATGACTTCGATTCCGCTGGAGCCGAACGACGGGTCAGGCGCGGCAAATATCGTCGTCTTTTGAAACCCGCCCGGAAGATTCAAAAAAGCAACGACCACTTCATATTCCTGGCTGAAAAGCGCAATGAAGTCCATTCGTCCGTCTCCGTTCAGGTCGACAGCAGGTACATGAATGGCACCAGGCCGGGCGTCGAGTTTCTCATCGCGAAAACGAATGTGTCCCGAGGATTCGTCTCGCCCCTCATTCCAGATCAGGTGTATTCCGCCCGTCAGGTGCCGTCCAAATTCAGCAACCACCAGATCCTCGTCGCCGTCTCCGTCAAAATCTGCGGCGCGAACATCCGCGATACGTCCAACGTTTTGAAGAATCGTCGTTTCGGAGTGATCAAGATCCCGAACTGCGCCCGCAATCCAGACGACTTTGCCCCGATGGTGATCTTCGGGGAAAAAACTCCCCAGGTCAGCAATGACGACATCTGACTTTCCATCGCCATCGAGATCGCAAATGCAGGACACCGCCGGGTTTGTGCAGGAATTCGCGAGCGGCCTGACCGACAAAGTGGCCGGATCGATGAACCAGACCTTGCCGTTTGACATATCGCTGATTCTGAGGCGACCGGTCTCTTGACTCGCCAAAGACCACGCGGCAAACGAAATCGCCGGTTTCGGGTTTGAAGCGTCAGCAACCACCGCCTGGGTCCGGAATCTGACGGGTGAAGGTGTCGGTGCGTCAGGGATTGTCAACATCAGTTTTTCCGGTGCTCGTTCACGAAAATATTCAACGACTTCTGCCTGAATCGGTACGACGAGGTCCTGACGACAGGATTCGTAATAAAATTCGTAGCCCCGGCGAACTTCAGCGTACCACATCGACCTGGGAAACATCTCGGGCAACGGGACAACGTGACAAGCCCCACAAAAGGTCCGGACATCCGCTTCCGAGGCCGCGACGTGGTTCATGCCGACAATCGCGTTCGATTCCGGGCGTGATCCGTTACATCCCGTGATTGCTGCGATGCACCAAAGCCCGCATCCGATTGCGATCGTGAATCGTAACCTGCGTTTGAGGCGATTTTCCTTCGTATACATCAGCAAATCCGCCGAAGTTGTAAGGCGAACGGCACTTGGAATTTTACCCGAATTCTCCCTTGAGGTTCTTGAGGTTTTGCTGATAGAAATAGCGGCAGTCGATGGATCGACGATAAAGCCAGCACCATGCAGCTTCA
>JANXOO010001192.1 GCA_025353525.1 Schlesneria sp.
TATCTTTATCGTAACGACGGCGGCAAATTCACCGAAGTCGGCGAGGCCGCAGGTCTGCACGTCACGAATCCGGCAAGAAAAGAAATTGCCGTCGGGAAATCTTTGGGAATCACGTTCCTTGATGCCGACCGCGACGGGTTCATGGACATTGCTGTCGCGAACGACACCGTGCAAAACTTCCTGTTTCACAACAAGCGGGACGGAACGTTCGAAGAAGTGGCCGTGCTTCACAATTTCGCCTACGACCAGCAGGGAGTTGCTCGCGGTGCGATGGGGATCGATTCGGCGATGATCCGTAACGGCGAACATATCGCGATTGCCATCGGCAATTTTTCCAACGAAATGACCGCGTTTTACGTTGCCCGGGGCGATACGATGGACTTTACGGACGAAGCGTTGGCGACAGGAATCGGGCCGCAATCGCGACTCGAATTGAAATTCGGAACGCTCTTCGTTGATCTCGATCTCGATGGTCGCCCTGATGTCGTCTCGACGAACGGGCACCTTGAAAATGAAATCAACAAGGTCCTGTCCAGCCAACACTACGCACAGCCGCCGCACATTTTCTGGAACTGCGGCCCCGAATCGCCGACCGAATTCGCGCCTGTTCCCCGCGAAAAATGCGGCAGTGATTTTCTGAAGCGGATGGTTGGACGCGGTTCGGCGGTCGCCGACATCGATAACGATGGCGATCTTGATCTGCTGTTCGCCGGAGTGAACTCTCCACCGAGACTCCTCAGAAACGACCAGAAGCTGGGGAATCACTGGTTGCGAGTCAACGTGACCGGCCCGAACGGCAACCGGTCGGCCATTGGAGCACAGGTCGAAGTGCGGAAATCAACAGGCAAGCAATTTGGCCAGGTGATGCCAACACGAAGTTACCTGTCGCAAAGCGAACTTCCGGTCACTTTCGGCCTTGGCAAAACCGACAAGATTGATCAGGTCACGATCACCTGGCCGGGCGGCAAAAAGAAGATCATCAAATCACCGGGCGTCGATCAGACTCTTGAAGTCAAACCCGATTCGGAGTGAATCCGCCGTCGAGCGGATATTGAATTTATCGAACCGGAGAAAAATTCGAAGATTTTCACCACAGAGACACAGGGGCACAGAGAAGAGAAGAAACGAGAAACGAATGAATTTTGGGGCTTGAGGTATGACAGTTTTGAATTTCTCTGTGCTTCGGTGTCTCTGTGGTGAGTTTCCTCTTTCAGCGGCGGGTTTGCGAAATAAAATCCACGTTCCTGCCATCCCGATGAAAAAAACACACATTGAAAGGCTGACATGTCTGAATCCGTCGAAGCGCGTCTGTCCCAACATGGCTATACCTTGCCGCAGGCTCCGGAAGCGATCGGTTTCTACATTCCGGTGTTGCGAACGGGAAACCTCGTTGTGACGAGTGGTCAGTTGCCTGCGGTTGGCAAGGAAGTGATGTTCAAAGGCAAGGTGGGAACCGAAGTCACCGAAGAGCATGCATTCCACGCGGCACGGATGTGTGCGCTCAACGCGCTGGCACAAATCAAGGCCTGCCTGGGGAGCCTCGACGCCGTTACACGGATCGTTCGAGTCGAAGGTTTTGTCCAGTCGGCTGACGGGTTCAGCCGACAGCCGCAGGTCATCAATGGTGCCTCGGAGTTACTTGTCCAGGCATTCGGCGAATTGGGCAAACACACACGCATCGCAGTCGGCGTCAACGAGTTGCCCCTCAACGCCACAGTAGAGCTTGTCATCTGGGCTGAAGCCGCCGACAAGGTTTCCTCCGGCTCCGCCTAGAATGTGCGTTGTCGAATGGCGCGTGTGGCAGTTACAATTCGGGCGAGGAAATTCCGGGATCCCGATTCCACAATGCGAAAGGATGCGTTTGATGTCTGCCTTGTCTGTTTCAAACCAGCACGCGACATTTTCGCCGCTCCCACTCCCAAAATCGGTGATTGTTGCCCGCTACAAGCATTTGCGTTCGGTTCGCATCAACCTTAATTCAACGCTGACGAGTCTGCTGTCTGCAGAGTCCCTCCACGAAGGAGGCAGGCGACTGCGAATGCTTCGGGGAAAGACGTTTTTCTTCAACGATCCCGACGAATCAAACGTGCTGGCGGATTACTGCCTGTACGATATCCGCAAGAATGGCGTTAACGTCATCGATCAGTATCTTGCCAATTCGCCTCCCGACGACGGCACAGATGAGATGACAATTCTGCGATCAATGCAGCACGCCATCTACTCGTGCTTTGAAATCGAATCAGCCGAGAGCGGATTGGGAATCTTCGTCCTTGATCTCTTCTCAAAAGAACGACACCTGATCGTGGACATCGGACTGGGAAGCACGGGAGTTCCCGGAATGATCTTCGCTTCGCGAATATTGCCGTTCGACGGCTTCTCGATGACTGGCGGGGCAGCCATCCTTATTGGAATCCCCCCGCAAGACAATCGCGAAATGGTGGTCGGGGTCATGGAACAATTGCTGGAATCGCGACCGAAAGGCGATTCCGCTGAATTGATCGAAACGTGCCTCAAATTGAGTCGTTCCCCAGAGGATCGATTAGAACAAAATCACGGCCAATTATCGGAAAGCGACGAAATCGGCATGCCAGTTCGTTCCGAAAAACGGATTGGTCGCAACGACAAATGTTCGTGTGGTAGCGGCAAGAAGTTCAAACATTGTTGTTTGCGTCGCGACTGACGCAATTGTCCCCCATGGCATCCCTCGACGGATTGAGAAGTCAGCCACGGGCGTCAGAAACCGGATTTCGGATGTTTCGATGCGATGAAACAAACTTTCTGACACCCCTGTGCGACCTGAATCAGATGCCATTGGCCTTCCCTTTTCGACTGATATTCCGTCCATGACTGCTTCTGACATCGTGATCCGTGGTGCTCGCGAGCACAATTTGCAAGATGTCAGTTTGACACTGCCCCGCAACCGCTTGATCGTTATGACCGGTGTCAGCGGTTCGGGAAAAAGTTCCCTGGCCTTCGATACGCTCTACGCCGAGGGACAGCGCAGGTACGTCGAATCGCTCTCGTC
>JANXOO010001193.1 GCA_025353525.1 Schlesneria sp.
TATCTTCGATGATGCCAACCTCGGTTCGCCCCGATGGGTCGCGCACGGCGAATCGGCCCACGGCAGGACGGGATACGCCAAACAACAGCGGCCCTTTGTATCGCAACAGCAGACTGTACCCGACGGGGACGTAAACGCGATTGATCGTCCAATCGAACGCGATAAATCCGACCATGATCAGGCACAGCGCAAAGGCCGCCCATCCGAAATTCGTTCTGGATTGAGTTGTCATGAGAGAGATCCTGTCGAACAAGTCCCGTTTCGATTTGATGTTTGGATTAACCACAGACTCAGAGGCACAGAGAAATTCAAAACTGCCGGAATTCAAACCTGAAATTCATTTCTTTATCGCTTCCTCTCTTCTCGCGGTCTCTGTGTCTCTGTGGTGAAAATTCTTCAATTCAATCAGGAAGGATTAACCACAAGACACAGTGGCACAGAGTTTTGTTATCTGGTACGGCGAAGGTCGATCATTTTCCCGGCGTCACCGGATTTTCGTTTCGTGCGGGATTTGACATCGATTCAAAGACCTTCATTAACGGGCTGTCGGCCGTGTTCACCATGATTTGCTTGTACGACCCGGCCAGTTTCTTGAGCAGCAGGTACCTCGCGTATTCGGCTCCGTTCCCGTCGAATGCATTGATGGTGGCTTTCCAACCAGCCGCTTCGGCTTCGTTATTGAAAGTCTCGACCTCTGCAGCCCCTTCACCGCGCGAGCGAACGGCTGCCGCCTGATCTTTCGCCGCGTCGAGCTTGAGTTGTGCTACGGCAAGCTTTTCATCCGCTTTCGTTTCAGCCACTTCCCGCTCGCGCAGCGCTGCCGTCGTAATTTTGATGACTTCCTGCTCGGCAACAACAAGTGCCTGCCGTTGCAGCACCGTTTCCTCTTGCACTTTCTGACGCCGCTCGGATTCCTGTTGCAGGATTTGTTGCTGGTATTGCTTTTCGGTTTGCTTGGCGATTTCGCGTTCCTGAATCGGAGTTGCGATCTGAAGTGGAGGAATAATTCGCGTGATCAATGCCTGAATAATTTCCACGCCGCTACTGCGACACTGGATTTCAAGCTCTTTTTGAAAGCGCGACTGAAACTCGCCCCGTCCGCCGATGAATTCTTTCGCCAGCGTGTTCGAGCCTTCCAACCGGCAGAAGCTGCGCGCATTCGGCAGAATAATTTTGTTGATCAATTCTTCCGAGATCGCATCTCCGTTTGTTTCTTCGTTGAAGATGACGTAGACCTCGGCCACACGGTTCGGATCGACACGAAATTCGATAATGGCATCCAGGCTGACCCAGAATCCGTCCTTTGACGGGAACCCGAATTCCCTGTTTTCTGCCAGATTGAATCGCTGGCTGCGGCAATCGACTTTCGAGATCCGCTGTTCGAACGGGTTGATCAGGTGTGTGCCTTCGCGCAGCGTTTGCTTGAGAACCCCGCGTTTTCCCGCGGGAACTTCGATCACATTCGGGTCATCGGCCAGGGGGCCTGACAGATTTGTGACGACACCCTGGAATCCGGCATCGATCGTCACCGGATCGACTCTCAGAACCTTGTACAAGTAAGGGTTAATCGGGTATCGGCCAGGCAACTTGATGCCGGGAACGATCCCTTTTTGAGTCTCTTTTTCGGCGAGGAACTCGCCCGGCGGCAATTCGTCGCCGTGCTGGCGAATGAGGACTCCGAGTTTTTCAGACTCGATTTCCGTTTGTGGAATGATTTCCCAACTGTAGTAATAGGGATTTCGATAGTGCCGACCTTCCAGCAGGAATTCCTTCTGAACCCCTTTATGATTTTCTGATGGAGCAACCTCATCGCTGTTCTTGAGATCGATCCCCGTCTTGCGAATCAAAATCGCCATCTTGCCCGTCGGAACTTCGATCAGGAATTGCGAATACAGCACCCAACCGGTAATCGCAACAAATAAACCGAATGCGACAATTGTACCTGATCCGAAAAGCAGCAAACTAGATTTGGGTGATCCCGGGCCCTGCGGTCCTGCAATACGGATGAAATTCTCGTCGCTCATCTTCAAATTCCTTGAACCGCCACAACCTTTTGCAAGTATCGCCCTGCCCGCTGCACGAGCCGCGACTTCAGTTCTTGTTTATTCAGGCAGTCAACGTGACATAACGTCGGTGATTGCCAAACAGATCACATCAATCGCGAATCAGGCGCGATATTCGGCACGCGTCGAATTCTCCGGGGACGATTAAATGTCGATTTATGCAGAGCGCGTGCGCGATCGAACATCTTTTGCCGTCTTGTTTTACGACAGAATCAACGATTACGCAATGACCTCAGTTCCTGACGCACGAGGTATAAAATCCAGGTCGCAGTCGAAGGTCGCCAAGGCTTGTACCGAATCATCGTCAGCACACAAAGTGGTTGTGATTACGATTTACCGCAAGTCTTGCCGTTTGACCGCCGACGTCGACTTCTGCAAACATAGCCCGGATTTGAGCGAAGGAGATGGACGACGTTGACGGCGCAGTAGCTGGCGATACTGGCAGATCGGAATCGTGCCAGCAAAATTCGCGCTATACCCCGTGCGTGATCCCTGGACAAAGAACACGAAACTGACAGAGCCGAACTGGCCGATCAGTATTCGTTCGCGGCGTCGCCGGATTCGTCGAATTGCTGAAACTTCTTTTCGCTGACCTGGCGAATCGTTCTTTCGGCCACTTCCTTTTGAAGTTTCGCGAGTGCTTCGTCGACCAACATCGCTCCAAGATCGCCCGTGATCCGGTCTCGCACCGAAACCGTACCATTCTCGACATCTCGTCCGCCGACGATCAGCATGTACGGGATCAACTCGACCTGCGCATCGCGAACCTTCGCGTTGATTTTTGTGCCGCGAAGGTCGGTCGCGACACGGAATCCGGCGGCGCGGAAGCGGGCTTCAATCTGCCTTGCGTAGTCCTCGAATTTGTCGCTGATCGACATCACGCGGATCTGCTCGGGAGCCAGCCACAGCGGGAACGCGCCCGCAAAGTGCTCGATCAACATCCCGGTAAATCGTTCCATCGAGCCGAATGGTGCGCGGTGGATCATCAACGGGCGGTGAATCCGATTGTCGGCCCCCACGTATTCCAGTTGGAACCGCTCGGGAAGATTGAAATCGAGTTGCACCGTTCCCAGTTGCCATTCGCGTCCAATACAGTCGCGAACCATGAAGTCGGTTTTGGGTCCGTAAAAAGCCGCCTCGCCCTCACGCTCGACAAACGGCATTTGCATTTCGGTCAGGACCTGTCGCAGCGAATTCTGAGCGTTTTCCCAACCCTCGTCCGTCCCCACATACTTCGATTTGTTCTTCGAATCGCGACACGACAGTTGCACGCGGTAATCGGACAGACCGACACTCGCCAGAACGAACTTCACGAGTTCGAGTGTCGATTTGAATTCCTCGACGACCTGTTCCGGCATCACGAACAGGTGAGCATCGTCCTGGGTCAATCCGCGAACTCTGAGCAACCCGTTCAGTTCGCCAGACTGCTCATGACGATAGACGGTTCCGAATTCGGCTAACCGGACGGGCAGATCGCGATAGCTTCGCTGCTGCGCCTTGTAGATCTGGACGTGATGCGGACAGTTCATCGGTCGCAGCAAGTATCGCTCTTGCTGTTTTTCCCACACGCGAAGAAATTCTTTCCGGGCGGTGGGCGTGCCGGTTCCCGGGTATTGCGACAGGTCGACGCCCATCAGCTTCG
>JANXOO010001234.1 GCA_025353525.1 Schlesneria sp.
TTCCAGCGGTATCGAACCTCCGAGACGACAACAAATTCGTAGCGAATCGAACCGCAGTACGTTCGTTTTTTGCCAACAACGCAATCTGGAACAGGAATACGTTCTATGCATTCGTCGTCCTGACCCTGTAACGGATCGCAGTCAGAAGAGCTTTCGCAGGAACGCACATCGACGCCCGTCCGTTACGGTGCGTGCGAAAGTTTGTAGTAAAGCTTTCTGAGTGCCTGTGCCGGGCGGTAGAAAACGGGATCCTGCTCCTGTGCGATCGCCGTGCCAGCGAGAACGAACAGTGCCGTCAAAGTCGGAAAGGTCGCCTTCATCGGAATCCTTTCGCGACGCGGCCTTTCGAAAATCGCTCTGCGGACTCTTCCGTCCTCGAAGTGCATGTCCATGCCGTTACGCGATCGATTGAACGCATTTTCTCCGTAATGGTGTTGGCGATCGACGCGGCTAATTCGCACGAATCAGCCGAAGTACCGGGAATGCCCTACCTGACGCCGATCGTCGCGGCATTTCCGACACAATCGGAATATCCGGCAACGGCTTGGCGGTCTCCGTCAGGCGATCAGCGGTGGAATTTTTCCCGGATGGAAAACGGGACCCCCCGGCGCGCCGGGGGTCTTCGTACTCCTGACTGAAGTGTTTTCAGTCAGGTGACCGGCAGGAAAGGAAATACCGGTCGCTGAAAAAGGCCAACATCCACATGCATTTCATTGCGGATCGCGAACAGACCGAGTGAAATTGCTGACGAACCGCCAATGCAGACCCAATCCGCAAAGTACGGCGATATGCCAGACTTCATGCGGACCAATCACTCCAGGGATCAGCACAGGACGATGAAGTATCAATCCGATCGCTCCTGTTGTGTAGGCAAGTCCAGCCATCACTGCCGGGCGGATGAATCGCCATCCATTGCGGCGCCACAGTACGAACGCCGTAATGACGCTTCCCCAACCAAAAAACAGGAAAAATACGATCCCGGCAGGACCTGGACTGTTTTCGCAAAACATGATTCGCCAAATGATCCCCGTCACCGCAATCGTCCAGATCAGAAATAACGCCCCCCATCGCCACCATCCGCGAAAAAGTATCGCGTGAACGGGTGTCATGCTTCCGGCAATCAACAAGAAAACACCGGCGACATCGGCCCTGAGCATGAATTCCCGAACCGGGCCGGGCCAAAAGACGTGGTAAACCCCGCTTAGAAGCAACAGTACCACTGTCGACAGGGAAAGGACCCACAGACTGGCGGTGCGAACCAGGTCGCCTCGTCCGCAACGAACCAGATCGTACGACAACCCGGCAAATACTGCCGCGCCAATCAGGTGACTGAGAGAGCTGAAAGGTTCGCGACACCCACTCAGTGCGAAAACATCGATTTGATGCGGTTCGTAGTTCAGAACAATCTCCATAAAAACGACCGGCGGAAAAAGTGGGACCGGCTCCAGGTCCTCCTGGTGCCTGGCCCACTTTTTTCTCAAGCGGTACTCCATTTCCCGCTGTTCGCCTGATAACGCCCGTCTGCGACTTCTGCACGCGAGATTAACAGAATCGACCGATCGTTCACATCGGCAGTTTGTGCCGGTGTGTCTGGTTCAAATCTCTTTCGGCGTTCGGCATGGCGTTGACCTCATCATGATATTACGTGATCGGGTATTAAATCTGAGGCTTTGTGGCGCATCGGTTATTGGCGCAGTTTGCGTCGAATCTCGCGATTACGTGAAAAGTGCTCGATCTAACGGTTTTTCACTCAACCAGCACGTCCTTCTTTTCCGAAAAGAACAGATAACCGCTATAGGCGGAATATCCGTCAGAGTCTGACATGCGTCAGGCTCGACGGTCGGAAAATGGATCAGAGGCGGGTTTTCGCAGCAGGATGCTGGAGCAACCGATGAATCTCACAGTCAAACGGTGTCTTTTGAACCTGGTCACCTGGGCATCATTGTTCGGAGTCGCCCGGGCTCAATCTGACGGGCCAGCAGGCTCCGTAACGCTTGGTGCCCAACCAGCAACACCAGGGTTTCAAGCCGTCAATCCGGGAGATCAGCCCGGTTTAGTCGAGACACGGCCCGGTTATAGTTCGAATCAACCGGAGTTTGGCGGGAATGGCCCCTGGTTCGGGGAGCAATTTGCTCAGGACGGGGCGATGATGCCTCCGCCAGCCCCTTCGTCGGTGCTGCGGCCGGTCCCGCAGCAGAATCAGAACGGTGCTGAAAACTACTTCGGTGTGACTCCTGTCGAGCGGATTTT
>JANXOO010001251.1 GCA_025353525.1 Schlesneria sp.
CGCATTCGACTTTGCGGTCGATGCGCTTCATCAGTGATTTTAAGACTTTACCCGGCCCGATCTCGTAGAAGTGGTCGCACCCTTGCGCTAACAGCGAACGAACGCAGTCTTCCCATAAGACCGGCTGAGTGACCTGTCGGACCAGAATTTGCCGCAAATCGCCGGGATCGTCGTGTGATTTCGCATCGACGTTCGAGACGACGGGGATTCGACCTGCCTGAATGGAAACGCTTTTCAGCACCTGATCGAGTTGCTCGCAGGCCGAGCCCATCAGAGGCGTGTGGAAGGCCCCCGCGACCGCCAATGTGCGGGCACCGCCGCCAGCCTTTTCAATCAACTCCGCCGCTTTAGCGCATGCAGGCTTCTCTCCGGAAAGAACCGTGTTGCCGGGGCACAGGTAATTGGCAATCCAGATCTGCCCGGCAGTTGCAGCCTCGTCACGGACTTTCGACACCTGCTCTCGATCAAGCAGCAGAGCACTCACCATGCCTGACGGGTTCGCATCGGCGGCCTGCTGCATCGCTTCGCCGCGTCGCTGGACGACTCGAAGACCGTCTTCAAACGACATCGTACCTGCAAACACCAGTGCCGTGTATTCACCAAGACTCAACCCGGCGGCCATCGCACAATCATCGACGATCTGTGGCCGGTCTGCTCGCAACATTTCCAGTGCGGCAAGACTGCTGACAAATAATGCGGGCTGACTGATGATGGTTGAATCAAGTCGTTCGGCAGGCCCGTCAAAACAGATCGACGCCAGATCAAATCCGAGGATCTCGTTGGCCCGGTCATAAATCCCTTTTGCAGCAGGGTAGCGTGCTGAAATGGTTTTTCCCATTCCAATATGCTGAGCCCCCTGCCCCGGAAATAAAAATGCAATCCTGGCCATAGAATCCTCGGATTTCAATCGATGGTAACGACAGGAACTGATCGCCTGTTGGCACCCTGAAAAAGGGAAAGTGAGGCGTTTTCCGAAACGAACGAGAGAAACGTCCTCGTGGTTCGGTCCATTCTGGCCCCCTCACACACCGGGCAAGCTGGCGTGAGCGATTTCAGCAGTCAGCTCATCAACGATCTGCTCGTTGATCCGCCGGTCCTTAAGTGTCGAGGCAACTCGCAAGGCATTGTAGATCGAACGCGAATTGCTCGACCCGTGGCAGATAATGGCAATCCCGTCGACGCCCATCAACGGTGCCCCGCCCGCTTCATGGTATTCAAATTTTTTGCCAAGAGCGTTGAAGGCATCCAGAGCCTTTGGTCGCTCGGTGTCGAGCGCCCCAAGAATTTCTGCCGAAACGCTCTTCATCAGCATGTCGACCATTCCTTCAGCCGCTTTGAGAAGCACGTTTCCGACGAAACCTTCGCAGATCACGACGTCGGCTCCGCCCTGGTACAGGTCGCGGCCTTCGACGTTACCGACGAACCGGTCACGGAAAGGGCTGTTCGCGAACAGCGCCAACGAATCACGCAGGTCGTCGGTACCCTTGCCATCTTCGCTGCCGATGTTCATCAGACCTACGGTCGGTCGTTCAATCCCCAACATTTCCCGAGCGTAGATCGAACCCATCGTTCCGTATTGAACCAGATGTTCGGGGCGGGCGCCGGGATTGGCGCCGACGTCCATCAGAACGGTCTTGCCTTTGGTCGTTGGCAATGCAACGGCAATCCCGGGCCGTTTGACTCCCTTGAGGAACAGTCGTGTGCGCAAACCTGCCGCAACGACAGCCCCGGTATGACCGGCACTCACGACCGCATCGACTTGCTGCGTTGCCATTAACTGCCAGCAAACGATGATCGAGCAGTTCGGTTTTTTGCGCAGCGCCTCGACCGGCTTTTCTTTCATCTCGATCCAGCCGTCGGCGGACTTGAGACAAAGTCGATCTTCTGAAAATCCAGACTGTGCGATCAGGGGCGCGAGCAGCGATTCGTCGCCGACCAGAGTTATCCGGAGGTACGGGTTCTCATTAAGAGCGGCGATCGCGCCATCAAAATTGGGCTGCAACCCGAAGTCGCCTCCCATCGCGTCCAGTGCAATCCGCATAGAGGACTATTCCTCGATTTCGACGAGCGTCCGTCCCATGTAATCTCCGCATGTCGGACAAACGACGTGCGAAGGAATCTTCGTCTGGCACTTGGGACAGTGATGAAGCTGCACGGGCGTCAGCGCATCGTGACTTCGACGACGACGCGAACGACCTTTGGACTGACGACGCTTGGGGGCGGCCATGTTGTGTGGTTCCCGGTGGAGTTATCCCCGGTTGAGTTGACCCCGGCCGAGCTGATCCCGGCTGAGCTGCTCCCAACGGATCGAGGCAACGGTTGAACGGAGGAAGAGCCCTGCATTGCCAAACTATGGCCGCTCTCTCCCTTCCTGTTGAAGAGAGAGATGGTACGCGAACGGCAAATCAGGGTCAAGGATCTCCTGAATCTCGTCGCGTTGCCGGATTTCTACAGCAATTCCTGAATGACAGAACCCGTTTCCAAGGCGGATGTTGGACGGCCGCTATGGTTCAGGAAACTGATTTCAGGATCGACCCCCAGAACATGAAACATCGTGTGATGAATATCAGAAGGTGTAATCGGGCGATCCTGTGGAACTTCGCCCAGGCGATTGGTCGATCCGACGATCCGCCCGCCCTTCACTCCTCCGCCACCCATCAGGCAGAACATGGCGTTCCCCCAGTGATCCCGACCGGGAGTTCCCATACTGAGCGGAGCACCACCGTTGCCTCCGTTGTTCATACGTGGCGTACGACTGAATTCGCCGCACAACATGACCATCACATTTTCCAGCAGTCCACGCTGATCGAGGTCTTCAAATAGTGCGGAAACCGCCGTATCCACAATCGGCAAATAGCGCTCCATCCCGGATTTCAGGTCCCAATGGTGATCCCAACCGCCAAAATGAACGGTCACAAACGTCGTCCCGGCTTCAACCAGTCGCCGCGCCAGCAGAGTACTTTGACCCCAGCTGTGGCGTCCGTATCGGTCACGAACCCGTGGATCTTCCAGACCAATATCGAACGCGCTGCGAGCCGCATGCCCGGTGACCAGATCCAATGCCTGGCGGTCGAATCGATCCATTGAATCGAGCATCCCTTTTGTCTCGACATCCCGGCGCATCCGGTCAAAGTGTTTCGCCAAAGCGGCCCGGTCATCCAGCCGATCAACCGACATCCCTGACGGAACTTCGATGTTCTGAACTTTGAAATTGGCCGCATTGGGATCGCCATCCGTCTCAAACGGATTGTACGAAGCACCGACATAATTGGCACCGAAATAGCCCGGACGCAGTCCGACACTCATTCCGTAGGGGACAGCAACATACGGCGGCATCCCGGGTTGTCGAGCCCCCGTTACCTTCGTGGCAATCGAACCGACAAACGGAGATTTCCCCGGTGTGTCAGCACCATTTGCCCCGCCGCGGCCGGTTAGCATCAGGTGCGCACCCGTAAAATGGTCACCATTATTATGATGCAATGACCGGACGATCGAGAATTTGTCGGCGCACTTCGCTTGCAGAGGAAACAATTCGCTGATTTCAAATCCGTCAACATTCGTCCGGATCGGATTCCAGATCCCGCGAACTTCCTCCGGGGCTTCCGGTTTCAGGTCGTACAGATCGAGATGGCTTGGCCCGCCGTCCAGCCACAACAAAATGACCGACGTTTTCTTGCTGGGATTTCCTCGCTCCGCCGACGCCTCTTTCGCGCGCAGAACCTGCGGCAAGCCGACCGAAGCCATTCCGGCGACACCGAGTTGAACGAAGCTTCGGCGAGTCATCCCGTCGCAATAGCGCTGTGTTGAACCGAGATCGAGTCGAAACATCTGGCAAACCTTTCGAATCGGGCGGGAGGTTTTGGCGGGAGGCCAACGCATCGGCCAACACTGATCCTAATCGACTTTAACTGCTTTGGTCAAATACCAATGTTCCGAAAGCTCCGTTCGTCAGGAAGAATTCGTTCTGAAATCGCAGGACATCAGGCAGTCACACGGAAGCAATACCTGTTTTTTACCGAAAAAAGAATCAGTCGCAGTTTCTGCTGATTCGCGTGGCACGCGGTATGCCTCTATCCGGCCACGTCTGCAGGATTTCCAGTCCCTGATTGGACGTTTGCGTTTTCACGTTTCCGCTCGGAAACGCTGTTTTAGGCCGTTTACGGCCATGCCGAACAACAAGAATCCAGTGATGAGGCTACATCGGATGTCCGCAAGAACGCCTGTTTGTGCAGCACTTTTGCTCGTTGCCGTGGCTGGATTCACGGTTCTTGCCAACGATCAGGAAGGACGGTCTGTCGAGGTTCAAGCCGCAAAAATCCCGCTTTCTGCAGGAGATTCGAGCCAACCCGTGATTTCAAAACGGCAGCCGGCGACAACCAAAGTACGCCGCACGCGTGTCCTGTTCATTACGTCGGAAGGCAGCAAACGCTGTGAACTCGAACTGGATCGACTACGAAAACCAGGTGGTGACTTTGAAGCCATGCAGGCTGTCGGCTGGAAAATTGGTGACACACCTGACAACCACCTTCAAATTGTTGATCGCGAGTCTGTTCCCGACCTGGTCAAACTACTGAAAGTTCGCGAGTACCCGACGGTGGCTTGCGTCTCGGACGGTGAAATCGTCCGATCGTTCAAGGACGGGTGTACGACACCACTCGACGCCTGGACTTTCGGTTGGCTCATCAAAGGTGAGAACGAAAGACCAAAGTCGTCGATCCCCGAACTGGCTCGTGTCGAAACGACCGGAAACTACCAGCTTCGAGGTAATCACTGGACTGTCGAAGGAGACCCAAGCCCCCCCAAACCGACCATCGTCAGCCATCTTCGCGTTTCTCACGCCAATTCTGTCGCGTCGTATGGCTTCATCGAGAACTGGTCGTACGAGGAACTCCGTTCGCTGCACGACGACGTCCACGAACGCGAAGGTGGTGGCGTCGCTGCGGCGTACGGATACAGCGGACCTCCCGCCGCCAACCGAAGTCTCGATGCATTCAGCGGAAACCGGAAGGTGACAGGGAAGTAATGCTCACTTGAGAATCACCTGCGTTCATGCTCGCAGAGTCGCACGAGTGACATTCCCTGTTCGCGTCGTCGCATGGAAACTTGATACACCGGCAACGACCCCGACCGCGACGATTCGTTTCGCCCACGTCCTGCCTTGACCATCGCACCACACCCGGCCTCGTTCATCCAGACCCACACCTGCGGCTTCGAGGTTCAGCGATTCCGTTTTCCCTTCGCGACCAACGCACACCAGTATTGCGTCTGCGGTCAAGACCTGCCCGCTGTTCGTGCGGACGGCGGCACTCATGTCAGCACGTAACTCTGTCCCGATGACTTCTTCGCCCAATCGAAACGCGATATTCAAATGCTGCACTGCCGCAAATGAGCCGTCAAAAATTCCGCAAATGTCGAGCAAGTGTTCGTGTTCGTCGACGACCGTCACTTCAACTCCGAGTTTTGTCAACAGTACAGCCGCATTGATGCCCGTCGATCCGGCACCGACGACGACAACGCTGTGCGGAATCGCAGGCATCGCCAATAGCGATTCAATCCCTGTGACAAATCGTCCCTCCACGTGAAATGACGCCGGTTGACGGGAACGCGCCCCGCAAGCGACGACGATTTCCGTCGCAGTTACGAGGCGATTCTCACCGCCGTTTGCGATGTTGACGGTAGCATCCGATTGAAACCGGATCGTTCCCGACATCCGCTCGATCCCCAGTCGATCCATTTCCGCGTGATCGGTCACTGCCTGACTGCAGGTCAGTCGCTCAACTTCCGCTCGCCACGACTCGATCGAAACGTCGCCCGACGCAACCAGGTGGTCGGCGGCTGCGTGCAGCAATTCGAGTGAAGGCGAAGCAATTGCTTCGTCCTCCGCTGCGGCAACAATTCGACCGCATCTCGCGGACGAGAATGCTCGTTCGATCCCTTCTCGCTCGTTCCCGATTACCAGCAGGTCGTAATTCATGGCCGATCTCCACGTATGTTTTGATACACGGGAAAACATCGACAAACGGTAATCCAGGTAATCAGCAAAGAGATTGCGGATTGCGAAAAGTTTTTCGGTTGCCGGTGACTGTGCCGGTTGTAGCGGTATTAGGCGAGCGGCAGA
This sequence comes from Schlesneria sp., assembly GCA_025353525.1. Taxonomy (GTDB): domain Bacteria; phylum Planctomycetota; class Planctomycetia; order Planctomycetales; family Planctomycetaceae; genus Schlesneria. The sequence goes on from JANXOO010001251.1 coordinate 6,119, forward strand.
AATGTTTATCCCGGAATCCCCGACTGGCCGGGGTCGATCCCCTTTTCCGTCTTCG
>JANXOO010001304.1 GCA_025353525.1 Schlesneria sp.
CCGTCTGCTTTCCAAAGCCATTGGTAATTTCTACGGACGCGCGTTCTTCAATCGTAATCCCGGCACCACTTTGAATCGTCAAATCGAAGGTACTCGAAGGAGCAGCGACGTAAAACGGTATTTTATGGGCTTTCGCGAGAATCGACAGAGAATAAGTACCAATCTTGTTGGCGGCATCACCGTTGGCTGCGATGCGGTCAGCGCCGACGATCACAGCCTGAACGCGTCCCTCATGCATCACCCAACCTGCCATCGAGTCACAGATCAAAGTCGCCGGGATGCCGCGTTGCATCAGTTCCCATGCGGTGAGCCGAGCTCCCTGGAGTAACGGTCGGGTTTCGTCCGCGTAGACCTCAAGATTCGGATTCTCGCGGCACGCAGCAAAAATCACGGCCAATGCAGTGCCATCTCCTGCTGTCGCAAGCCCCCCTGTATTACAGTGAGTGAGGACACCCGAACATTGCCGGAGTAACGGTTGACCGTGTCGGCCGATCGCAGCACACATTTCACGATCTTCGGTTTCGATATTTTTCGCTTCGATCAACAGCCGGTCGAGCAATTCATCGGCGGTCATGTTCACGCATGCCTCTGCCGTTCGCCGCATGCGATCGAGGGCCCAAAACAGGTTAACGGCGGTCGGCCTGCTCTCCGCTAACGACCTCGTGACATGCTTCAGCCGGTCATTAAATCTACTGAGAGAATCCTTGCTGGCAGGCTGGCATCCGACGACGACACCGTATGCCGCCGCAACACCGATTGCGGGCGCTCCGCGAACTCGAAGCGATTTGATCGCTTCCCACACGATTTCGACCGTAGTGCAGTCGATCACGCGGTATTCAGTGGGCAACAGAGTTTGATCGATCAGTCGAAGACAGCCGGTTGCAGCATCGCCAATCCAGGCAACGGCGGGACGTGGTTCGGTCATTTGGTGTCACAAAAAGGTGTTTGATTTCAGGAGAAACGCGAAAGTCGACATCAACGCGGAAGTCGATCGAAACGACGTTGCTCTGGTGGCTCGTTCGATTCGTTGTCGTCGATACTGTACTTTTTCAGTTTGCTGAAGTAGGTGCTGCGCGGCAACCCAAGTCGTTTGGCGGCTCTGGTTTTGTTCCCCCCGCATTCCCGAAGTGCTTCGACAAGCATCCGTCGTTCGGATGCCGGGTCTCCATCCGACCACGACGGCAATTCGCCGGACTCTTCGCGAAACGCATCGGCCATCGTATTCAGTTCGTCCGAGTTCCTCGACGGATCGACCGAAGTCTGAATGTCGCTGGGAAGGTCGACGAGTTCCACGGTCTCACGTTCGGCCAGCACAACGGCTCGTTCGATGACGTTTTGCAATTCCCGTACATTTCCAGGCCATGAATACCTCATCAATGCATTTAATGCATCATCGTCGAACCGGGCAATCCGCTTGCCGCCCCTGGTCGACGCCGCTTTAAGAAAGTAAACCGCCAGATCGAGAACGTCATCGGGGCGTTCTCGCAATGGCGGAAGGACGATGCTGATGACATTGAGTCGATAGTAAAGATCCTCGCGAAACTTTCCCTCGGCGATCAACCGTTCGAGATTCTGGTGCGTCGCGGCAATCAGGCGAACGTCCACTTGCAATGTTTTTGTTCCACCCACCGGCTCGAATTCCCGCTGCTGCAGCACTCGCAGCAACTTGACCTGTGTTTCTGCAGAAATATCGCCAATTTCATCCAGGAACAGCGTTCCGCCATGAGCCAGTTCGAACCGGCCCGGCTTGTCTTCGTGAGCGCCTGTAAATGAACCTTTCACATGACCAAATAATTCACTTTCCAGCAATCCCGCCGACAATGCAGCACAGTTCACGCTCACGAGAGGGCCCGTACGCCGTGGACTGTTTTCGTGAATTGCCTTGGCCAACAATTCTTTTCCGGTGCCACTTTCGCCACGAACCAGAACGCTTGCCTCGGTCGGAGCGACCTTGCGGACCATGTCGAGCACCTGTTCCAGTGCCGGACTGCGTCCGATAATCGATTCCCGACGAAATTCGAGGGATGTTACCGACGGGATTTCGATCCGATTTGTCGAAAGTTCTGCCTGCAGGATGGCAATCTGTTGGCGCTGTTGAGTCAACTGGTCGACTTTCGATCGCAACTCTTCGTTCAAATGTTTCAGATTCTGGTGGACCTTGGCACTGTGGAGCGCGATTCCGGTGATTTGTCCAAGCGCTGTGAGGAACGTCAGATCTTCGGCAGAATACATCAAACCGCTTTGCTTCCCTCCGAGAACGACGACGCCGTTGACTTCGCCGTTCGTTTCCAGGCCGTGCACCAGGTCGGCTTTCACAAGGCGCAACAGGCTTTGTGTCGGTGTCAGGCTGTCGCGAGAACCTGCAGTCACTCGCTGCAACGTCGGGTCGACCAGAATTGCCTGACAGAATTCGTCGGGTGCCGTGAATTGCATCGGCAGCCCGGC
>JANXOO010001329.1 GCA_025353525.1 Schlesneria sp.
GCTCTCAGAGAAGAGGGCTATATCGTCGTTTTGGTGAATTCGAATCCCGCGACGATTATGACCGATCCCGAGATGGCTGATCGGACATATATCGAACCGATCACATGGGAATACGTCGCCAAAATCATCGAAGTCGAACGACCGGACGCATTGCTGCCGACACTCGGCGGCCAAACCGGCCTGAACGTGGCGATGGATCTCGTTCGACACGGCGTCCTGGAAAAATTCGGCGTCGAGATGCTCGGTGCTCGCGTCGATGTCATCAAAAAGGCCGAGGAACGTGATACGTTCAAGCAGGCCATGCTCAAAATCGGGCTGGATGTCTGCGACAGCCGCATCGTTCACAATATGGATGATGCCCATAAGGCACTCGAAGAAATCGGCCTGCCGATCATTATCCGCGCCAGTTTTACATTGGGCGGAGTTGGCGGCGGAATCGCCTATAACCGCGAAGAATTCGAGGAAAAAGTCCGCAAGGGACTCGAACTGTCACCGATCCACGAAGTCCTCCTGGACGAGAGCATTATCGGCTGGAAGGAATACGAGATGGAGGTGATGCGTGACAACGCCGACAACGTTGTCATCATCTGTGCCATCGAGAATTTCGACCCGATGGGCGTCCATACGGGCGATTCGATCACCGTGGCGCCCGCTCAAACGTTGACGGACAAGGACTACCAGCGAATGCGTGACGCGACGATCGCCGTCATGCGTGAAATCGGCGTCGAAACGGGCGGTTCAAACGTTCAATTCGCCATCAATCCCAAAAACGGACGGATGGTCGTGATTGAGATGAATCCTCGCGTCAGTCGTTCGAGTGCCCTTGCGTCCAAAGCAACCGGCTTCCCCATCGCCAAAATCGCAGCCAAACTGGCTGTTGGTTATCGCCTGGATGAAATCCAGAACGATATTACCCGCGAAACTCTCGCGTGTTTCGAGCCGACGATCGATTACGTCGTGACCAAGATTCCACGCTGGACATTCGAAAAATTCCCCGATGCGGACTCCGAACTGACGGTGCAAATGAAGTCGGTCGGTGAGACGATGGCGATCGGACGCACGTTTCAGGAATCACTCCAGAAAGCCCTGCGCGGTCTCGAAATTGGCCATTTCGGGCTGGGTGGCGGCAAGAAAGATCTTTGGGGAACATCCAGACAACCGGCGATCGACACCATCGAAAGCATGCTTTCGAAACCGAACGAACATCGTATGTTCTACATTCGATATGCGTTCAAGGCCGGTATGTCCGTCGAACACGTGTTCGAATTGACTAATATCGACCCGTGGTTCCTCAATCAGATCCGGAACCTGATCTCGGTCGAGGACGAAATTCGTCAGGTCGGATCACTCGACCGGGCAACGCCGGATCTCGTCCGACACGCGAAGCGACACGGATACTCGGACCAACAACTCGCCTTCTGGTGGGATTCGACCGAGATGGAAGTTCGAGCCTGTCGAAAGCGAATGGGGATTGTCGCGACGTTCAAGCAAGTCGACACCTGCGCCGCAGAATTTGAAGCCTACACGCCGTACTTCTATTCGACGTACGAGTCCGAGGACGAGACACCTGCGAAGGGGGACAAAAAGCGGATCATTATTCTGGGTGGTGGTCCCAACCGGATCGGACAGGGGATCGAATTCGATTATTGCTGCTGTCAGGCCTCGTTCGCCCTGCGCGAATTGGGAATCGAGAGTATCATGGTGAACTCGAATCCGGAAACGGTTTCGACCGACTACGATACTTCGGATCTCCTGTTCTTTGAGCCGCTGACGACAGAAGATGTGCTGAACGTCTGCGACCGGATGCAACCGGATGGCGTGATCGTCCAGTTTGGCGGTCAGACGCCGCTGAATCTCGCGCGGGGACTGGAAGCCGCTGGCGTGAAAATCATTGGTACCAGCCCCGATATGATCGACGCCGCTGAAGATCGAAAACGGTTTCAGGGAATTCTCGAACGAATTGGCCTCAGGCAACCGCCGAACGGTACGGCGTTCGACGCGCAGGGTGCCCGGCTGATCGCCAACGAAATCGGTTACCCGGTCCTCATCCGCCCCAGCTTCGTGCTCGGGGGGCGCGCCATGGAAATCTGTTACGACGAAGAGATGGTCACAAAGTACATGAACGAAGCGGTCAGCGTTTCGCCTGATCGACCGGTCCTTGTCGACAAATTCCTCGAAGACGCCGTCGAAGTGGATGTCGACGCAATCTCGGATGGAACGATTACGATCGTTGGCGGCGTGATGGAACACATCGAAGAAGCAGGGGTTCACTCGGGAGATTCCGCCAGTGTACTTCCCCCCTATTCATTGTCCGGCGCGGTCATTGAAGAGATCAAACAGGCGACGTACGCCCTTGCACGCGAACTTCAAGTGCGCGGGTTGATGAACATTCAGTTTGCCGTTAAACGGGCGACAGACGACAGTCACTTTCCCGGTTCGCGGCCTGACGATAGCAAACGCGGATCTGGAACTGGCGATTCCACGAATCCCGGTGAGTTCCTCGTTTACATCCTCGAAGTCAATCCACGAGCGAGTCGGACATCGCCGTTCGTTTCGAAAGCAACAAACGTTTCGCTGGCAAAGATTGCAGCGAAGATCATGGCCGGAGTTTCGCTGACCGAGCAGGGTGTTACCCGGGAAGTCGTCCCGATCCACACTTCGGTGAAAGAGAGCGTCTTTCCGTTCAATCGCTTCCTTGGCGTCGATATCATCCTTGGCCCTGAAATGAAGTCGACGGGCGAGGTCATGGGAATTTCGGATACGTTTCCAATTGCGTTTGCCAAAAGTCAGGTGGCGGCTGGCAACAAACTTCCCGATTCAGGAACAGTTTTCATCAGCCTTGCAGGCCGACACAAGCACGCCATCATCCCTCAAGTCCGCCGCCTGCAGGAACTCGGTTTCCGAATTGTCTGTACCAGCGGAACGGCTCGTGTCTTTCGCGAACACGGACTCGATGTCGAAACAGTCAAGAAACTGCAAGAGGGGCGACCGAATTTGCTTGATATGATGGCAAACAAGCAGATTTCCCTGATTTTCAACACTCCCAGCGGCAAAGGGGCTCGAACCGATGAAGGACGCATCCGGTCGGCCTCGGTCTTCAACAGAATTCCGTGCGTAACGACATTGCCAGGATGCATTGCCGTCGTTCAGGCAATCGATGCACTCAGGGGACATCAGACTCCCGAAGTCAAGGCGATTCAGGATTGGGCCAGCGAAGGTGCGGCAGTCGCCAAATGACGCCAAATGACATCGCGAGCGTCTGATTCTTCGACATTTCGCGAATCTCGACAAAGTGGGCCAATCTGTGTTTTATACTGTAAGGCACTCT
>JANXOO010001353.1 GCA_025353525.1 Schlesneria sp.
CGCATTCAGCAGGCTGATCAGTGCCACCTCATTTCCAGGCGTTGCGAACGACTTCTTGAACGCCATATCGATCATCGGACTGATTCCAATCACCTTCCTCAATGTCATCGATCACACGCCTTTCTTCGCAATTCCGGAAACGAATTGAACGGCAGTTTAACAAATTGGGCAACGAAAGAGAGGGAGCAGGAATCGTGGCGGGTGGTTGGTGACGGGTGGCGGGCAAAAACTGGCGAGCCCGGTTCAGTCAGGACCGGGGTTCTTCGTTGCATTGGCGGGTGGCGCTAGAAAACATCACTTCGGAATCGATGGCAGGCAGACCGCACTGACAGCAGGCCCGCGACATAGCTCATCCTCCTCGGGAGTGGACGACACATTGCGCGTCTTTTGAAATCGAGTAGATTTTGTGATCGGATGTCAGAAGTTCTAAAGGACTTGAGTCAAGGAGGCCAAGGATGGCGTTCAAGAAGAAGTCGATCGATCCCGGTGTTCAAGTTCGCCTTCGTGAGATGGCTGCGGAAATGCGTGGATTGTTGTACGGCGAGGCGGCATGCCCTGAATGGGGTACGAAATTTAAGGAAATCGAGAGCGATGGGATGTCGGTGGGGCTGGAGCTGGCGCGACTGTTGATGGAACAGTCGGTGGATGAGCAGTCCCATCGAACGCCGAAGACCGCCATGGCGGTTGATGGCGATGAGGTCATCGCGATCCCTGCGAAAGCACACGAGTTGCAGACGGAGGCGGGGCAAGTGGGCTGGGATCAACCTTGTGGCTATCAGAAGAAAGGCCGCAAGGTTTTTTTTCCCTCAGGCCAAGGCGTTGGGACTGGGGATTGACGAAGAGTTGTCGCCGTCCATGCTCGAAAACGTCACGTATTTGGGAACAAAACTCCCCTCGTTCCGTGATGTCTATGAAGCCGTGAACAAGCTTCTTCGAACGACGATCAGCGAGAAACGAGTCGAGCGCGTCACGGAACGGATTGGCGGCGAACGGGTTGCCCAGCGCCAGGCGCAGGTTTCGGCTTGGTCAGAACTCAAATTGACCAAAAAAGTCGCCGCGCCTCCCGGGGTGAAAGCACCGGACGTGGCGAGTGTCATGGGGGACGGTGGTCGACTGCAACTGCGTGATCCCAACATTGATGCGAAGTCGCATTGGCACGAATACAAATGTGGACTGTTGCAAAGCCTGTCGAGTAAAGTCTCCCCACGTGACCCCTGCCCGCAAATCCCGGACTTCTTTTTGAACCGGGAACGAATGGACAAACTCGCGAGAGAGATCACGCACGTTGCTGCACGCATCGACTCGCCGGTCGATAAACCTGTCACAGAGGCATCATCCACTTCGGAAATCTCCGCGATTGTGCTGGGGACTGCGGAAGAGCGAGGTCCAATCGACTATCAGCCACCCAAGGTGATCGATCGTGAGGTTGTCGCGTCTCGCCAGGAGAGCCGGTCGTTCGGGCGCCATTTGGCCTCTGTCGCCTGGTCGCTCGGATTCTTCGCAGCCAAGCAGAAGGTGTTCGTTGGTGATGGTCAGAATTGGATTTGGACCGAATGGGAACGCCATTTCAAACCCCATGGCTTCGTCCCCATCCTCGACTTTATTCACGCATTGACGCACGTCTACGCCGCTGCAATGGCTGGACATCCGGTGGAGAGTGGTTGGCCAGTCTATGTTCGCTGGATCACCGCAGTCTGGAGTGGAGATGTCACGTCGGTGATTTCTGAACTGGCAAATCGACAACAGGAACTGGGACTCCCGACAAAGGAAGATGGCGACACCAGTCCCCGCACGCTGGTCACCAAAACGCTGACCTATCTCCAAAACCAGCAGTCACGAATGAACTATCCCGAGTACCGTCGATTAGGGCTTCCGATCACATCCGCGCACATGGAGTCGACCGTCAAGCAGGTCAACCGCCGACTCAAAGGGAGTGAGAAATTCTGGGCCGACGAAGGGTGCGAAGCGCTCTTGCAACTCGTCGCGGATGAACATAGCACGACTCAACCGATGGCCGAGTTCTGGCGAACGAGATCCCAAATCCAAACAGGATGCCGAACTTACTCAAAACGCGCAGCCTGACATCCGATGATTCGCAAAGTACGTCGTCCACTCCCTCCTCGGCCACGACTTCCGCTCCGCCGTCATGATCCCTGAAGGCTGGCTCGTTTTTCGACGATTCGTCTTGGACAAATCGACTGGCATGTCAGCAACTTGCGACAATTGTTCATGCGCCGATCCTTAATTGGACGTCTCCCGTCCGATGCATGATCTGCATTCGACGATGTTGCATTTGATGGGAATGGATCACGAACGGTTGACCTACCGGTTCAGCGGTCGAGACTTCCGCCTGACCGACGTGCACGGCCGGGTTGTCACCGAGATTCTGACGTAACTGCGTTCGTCAAATACCTGTTTTGCCGCAGTGGCAACGTCCAATCGAATGAGAAGGCCTGTCGCAATCACATCTTGACCGAATGGCTGTTTTCACGTGTAATTCCACGCCTTCGCGGACGCGGGGAGGTGCGCCGTTTTTTCGTCGTCCGAACCCGTTGTGATGCAAAGTTCGCATGACCTACGATCGCTATTTGACGCGGAATCTTTTGCATACGTTCGGCATTTGCTTCATTGCGATGTTCGGACTTGTCGCGGTGATCGATCTGTTTGAAAACCTTGACGAAATGCTGGTGCTTAACGGCAGCAACGGTCCCATGGGTCTCGTCAGCCTGATTCTGACGCTCAACGGTTATCGATCGATACTGTTTCTCGACAGGGCAGGTCCCGCACTGGCAATCATTTCAGTCATGACCGTCCTGATTCTGCTGCAGCGCAGCGGTGAACTGCATCCATTGCTGGCCGCAGGAATCCCGATGTACCGAATTCTCAGGCCGATGATTGTCGCGTCGATCGCAATCAATGGATTGCTGGTATTTAATCAGGAAGTCCTCGTCCCTCGCGTGGCGTTCCTCGAACACGAAATCCGACACAGAAACGATCCTTCACAAACAGAAGTTGAATCGTTGACCGATCATTCCACGCGAATTTCGATTGATGGACAACGAGTGAACCTTGCTGAACGGGTGATTGAACGACCGGAATTTGCGTTACCGGCCCCCAGCCTCGTCAGCGAGCTGACGATCCTCAAAGCGCCCGTCGCGACGTATTTTCCGCCGAACGGCAAGCATCCTGCAGGGTGGTTGCTGCGCGATGTCTCGTCGCCGCCGGTTGCCGACTTGTCCCGAAAATTGACGAAGCGAGGCCGCGAACTCGTGACTGTGCTCGACAACTCCAAAGTCTTCGTTGCTTCAGCGGTGACGTGCGATCAATTGTTTCATCGAAGTTCGAGCTATACGTCGCTGTCGACGCCGGAATTGCTCGAACGGATCCGTTGTCCGGCGTTCAGTCCGGTCTCGATTCATCGACTCGTGCTCCATCTCCATTCGCGATTTACGCAGCCGTTTCTGAATGTCATCGCCGTTCTGTTGACGATGCCATTGATGGTCCGGCGAGAAAGTCCGGGACTGGCTGCCGATTCGACATTGTGCGGCTTCGTGCTGGCATTGCTGTTTGCGGTGACTCAGGGGTTTCAGTCGCTCGGGGCGACGGATGTCATCACTCCTGAATTGGCCGCTTGGGGCCCTGTCATCGCGGGAGGAGCCATGTCGGCGTGGTTATCCGGGGTCATTCGAACATGAAGTGGCCGGTCTGGCGACCTTTGCTCGCGGCGATCGCGCTCAGTGCCTTGATACGGGCTTTCGATATCGACCAGTCGATTTCCGCGATGTGCTACGACCCGGCGCTCAATGCATGGCCGCTGGAGCGAGCCGAACCGTGGTACGGATTCTACTGGTATGGTCGAGTTCCGCCGATTTCGCTGGGAATTCTCGGTGGGCTTTTTGCCGTTTTCGGCAGAAGCGTGAGGCCAAAATCGGAGCTTCAACGGACGATCAGGTTGCAACGAGCAGGACTGTTTCTGGCACTGATGCTGTTGATTGGCCCCGGCCTGATTGTCGAAGTCGCGATGAAATCACTGTGGGGCCGACCGAGGCCGATTCAATGTGAAGAGTTCGGTGGCGACATGACGTTTTTGCCCGTCGGCCATTGGTCTGAAGGGAAATATCCCTACACGTCGTTCCCGTCGGGACACGCGGCTGTTGCCTTTTTCATGATGGGACCGGCATTTGTTGTTGGTTCATCGCGGTCACGTCTGTACTGGATGATCGCCGGAATCGCCTATGGAGCTGCGATGGGAGTCACCCGCGTCGTGCAGGGAGGGCATTTCCCGAGTGACGTGCTTTGGGCCGGTGTGATTGTTTACCTGGTTGGTGCTGGACTTGCTCGCGTTTTTGTTGCGCGTGATGTTCGATTGGGAACGTGATCCAACTCCCGCACTGGACCGCAGAAGTGCTTGATGACTTGCCGGATTTTGTATTTGGGCGAGCCATGCGGCGTCAGCCCCTGGACGGAATTGTTGAAGAGTCCGAGGGCTGACACCGCTCGGGTTGCCTCAGTGAATGGAGACTCGGTTGAGAGATGTGGTACACGCAGGCTGAAGCCTTAAAGGAAAGCGGGCTGATGCCCTGGAGTCAGGACAGGCTCAAGCCTGAACTCCAACTATGCTGTTGGTCGACGCTTCTTTCGGGTTCCTTCGAGCGATTTGATGTGTGGCGATGGTGGTTGCACTCGGTGTGATGCGAGATCGGGCACTTCGACTTGAGAAATGACCGGCTCTGCTGCAATCGACGGTGCCTCAACGACGCGTTTGGGTGGTTCGAAAAACCAGCCTAACGGACTGCCGACTAGCTGTGGCAGCAGAACTGCATTGCCGACAAATGCGGCTCCGATCATTGATGCCATCAACCAGCCGAAGCGACCAACCAACATCAATTCGGCAGGAACGAGAACCAGTAGCCCGATTGCAACCGCGACACTCGCCTGCCACAACGCCGGTCCGCAACAGACCAGTCCTTCAATGACCGCGTCGCGTCGTGCTCGACCGTGCATCATCAACAACCTGACTCGCGTCAGATAGTGCAACGTTCCGCCGACAGCGATTCCCAGAGCAATTGATGCTGTGATGATCGAGCCAATGTCAATCCGCTGCTGTGTCCACGAGATGATGCCGAAAACGACGGTCATCGGCAGAATGTTGGGGATCATGGCGACCATTCCCGCCCAAACGCTGCGAAGCATCATGACGAGGACTGCGAAGATGAGTGCGAATGCCAGCCCGAAGCTTCCGATCAGACTTTGCAACAATGCCTGCTGCGTTCTGGCGATTATTGGCACCGTTCCAGCAATGGAATGCTTCGAACCAGGCTGCATTCGCAGAATGTCCTGGGCGATCCGATGGATGTCTGACAGAATTCCTGAAAAATCGTTGTCGTTCATGACGTTGACCTGAGCGGTGATTCGCCAGAGTTCGTCGCCAGCCTCGTGCAAGTGGTCGACTGACGACACGTTCGATTGATAACCGTGTTCGGCAAT
>JANXOO010001368.1 GCA_025353525.1 Schlesneria sp.
GAGAGCGTCTGCGCCTCGCATAAGAAATTGAATGAGTTTAACAATCTGTCGATATTCGCGAAAAAAAACGACAAATCAAGTGGGCAGGTTCGAAGAGATTGAACCACAGGCACAGAGATCTCAGAGAAACCCGGATCAGAGTGAAGTAGGTCGGCGTCCGAGGATTCGTGCTGTAGGCCAAATGAATATGATCAGTGATGACGAATGACGATGTCGAAACGGGATGACGATTGGTGATGACCTACAATCAACCAATCAGAACATCGTGTTTTTTGCCTGAAAGGCAGCAACAAGTCAGCCCAGCGGCAGAGCGAAGCGGGTCTTCCGGCGCAGCGCCGCCCTGGGTTACGGTCACATAATGGCAACTTGCGCTGAAGGGGCAAATCATCGCTGCTTCAGTGTGAACTGTACTTCGATTGCAGAATGATGGCATTGCAAGAATTCCGATTGGGCATGCGGATTGCTTACATCACCGTAAGCCATTTTCAGCCTGGCAAAGTCTTGCTGAAGACAGGCCAATTCGAATTTCGGTACTGAAACCGTAATTCGATTCGGGTCGAGGAATTGCTTAAGAAATCGGATTTTCTTACATGGGAAATCGTATGCTTCGACAAAGTTCGCCGTTCCCCCACTGGCAGGCTCGAGTACTTTTCGAATCCGCTCAACTGCGGCTGGCTGGTGCAAAATATCTGGGCATCCTGCTCGCACTTCTGGCGACGGGATATGCCGGACATCGGACTCACTGGTCCTTCGGAATGACGAAAGATCCTGCAGAAATGGTGGTGCATACACCTCCAATTGATAGTCAGTCGGCGGTTGCAAATCCGGTCAGTGACGGATGGGAGGTCCGGTTTCCTTCCGAACGATCTTTGGACCGGTCAGGCATCAAGACATCGGTCATTGAACAACGCTCTATTTGCGAACGTGTGCAGGCGACCGGCACGATCGGTTATGACGAACGAATGAGCGCCAGCTTGTCAGCTCGTGTTTCCGGGACGGTATGGCGAGTGATCAAGCAACCCGGTGATGCCGTCGTTCGCGGGGATGTTCTGGTGATCATCGACGCGGTGGAAGTCGGACGGGCAAAAGCCGAGTTCTTCAGTAACCTGGTCGCATTTGAATCGAAAACCGAGATACTGGCCTTGCTCGAAAAAGTCGACGGCGCGATTCCTCTACGCCAGGTGAGAGAAGCCAGAGTGGCCGTTCGGGAAGCGAAAATCCGGCTGCAAAATACCGAGCAAACTTTGACCAACCTGGGTCTGCCCCTTCAGAAGGAATCGTTTGAGGCCCTTGATGATCTGGAACGTGCGAAGGCACTTCAGTTTCTGGGACTCCCCGCGTCGATCACAAGGGATCTCGATCCCGCCACGACGACATCAAATTTGCTGCCAATCACATCATCATTTGACGGCGTGCTGCTTCATCATGATGCGGCGCTTGGTGAGACTGTAGAAGCAGGCAAGCCGCTGGTGGAAATTGCCGACCTGCGACGAATGTGGTTAAAGCTCGACGTGCCAAAGGAAGATGCTTCCAAACTGAATCTGGGTCAGAAGCTGCGATTTCGGCCAGACGGACTGCACGAAGAACTTGAAGGAAAAATCGCCTGGATCAGCACAGAGATGAACGAGAAAACCCGAATGCTTCGTGTCCGGGCCGAAGTCGATAACCCTGTCGTTTCCTCGGATCCGTCGACCGGCCACGAGGTCCGCATGCTGCGCGCCAATACGTTTGGTACGGGAACAATTGAACTCCGTGAAGCCGGGTCTGCATACGTGGTTCCGCTCTCATCGGTACTTCATGCCGACGGCCAGCCGATGATATTTGTCAAAAGTGGCGACCTGTCGTTCTCGCGATTTGATGTCAAACCGGGGATTCGAGACA
>JANXOO010001381.1 GCA_025353525.1 Schlesneria sp.
ACATCGTGCGCGGCATTTCGTCGCCCTGAGAATACAGCGCGTAATTCTTCGAAACGAACCAGGGGGTCAATCGGCGGGCACAATTTCTGAGCATCGAATAACTTGTGAACAGCACGAATGCATGACCGGCAGTCATCTCGACGTACTTCTGGATGCGGTCGCATACGGACGATTCGTACGCCTGCGGTGATTCGCTGGGATCGGGCATCCCTTCCGGCAAAATCAGCTTCATCTGCTTGCGGTAATCGAAGGGACTGCCGACCTTCTTTTCGTTCGATTTCGTCAAACCCAGCCGTTGCCGGATGAAGTCGAAGCTTTGCGTTCCGACCGCCAGCGTCGCACTGGTCAAAATGACCGTATTGATCTTGTTGAACAGTTCCTCGCGAAGAACGGGGCCAACATCAATTGGCGATGAGACGAGTTTGATTCGCTGCTGGTTGTGACCGCTTGCTTCCACCCAATAAACCGAATCTTCAATCGATTGTTGCAACCATTGATTCAGCGAATCGGCCAGCCCGGAACATCGCTCGGCCCCCGACGTGTATTCGATCCGTTCTTCGTCTGACGTGATCTGCGAACTGATTTGCAGGATCTGCGACGAAAGGAACTTCAGTGCGGGACTGACATCGTTGCGAATGTCTGGCGGCGTTCGAAATCGGCCGTTTTTCGCGACTTTTCCATGCTGTGTCTGTCGAGTCTCATCGATCGCATGAAACAGGTCGCGCGACAAGTGACGAATCCGTTCGACCGATTGCATCGCTTCGCGCTGAAGGTTCAATGTCGACGTATTCGTCGAAGTCATTCGCATGAGCAACCCCTTGTTCGTCCTGTCGTTGAACAGTTTGCCCATCAGATATTCGACTTGCCCGTTCGAGATTGCCAGGCCCAGATGATCAGCGGCGACCTGTTCAATCGTATGTGCTTCGTCGAAAACGACGACATCGTAGTCCGGTAAAAGGCTGACCCCTTCGCGACGCAGCGCGAGATCCGAAAAGAACAATGCGTGGTTCACGACCATTACGTCGGCATTCCAGATCCGCCGTCGCGCCTTGTAGTACAGGCACGAATCGTGCGTCGGGCATTTTTTGCCCATGCAGTTTCCGTGATCGCTTTGAACTTCGTCCCAAACGATCGGAAGCGGCTTGAATTCAAGATCCGCCAGGCTGCCGTCGTTTGTGGTCCGCGACCATTCGACGACCTGTTCCAGTTGAGATAATTCGTCCTGCCTGGAATAGAGGGCGTGCGATCGATCGACCGCGCCTTTCAGCCGTCGCAGGCTGATATAATTCGATCGCCCCTTGACCAGCACCGACGAAAACTCGACCGGCATCACGGCGTTCAAAAACGGAATGTCCTTGCCGATCAGTTGTTCCTGCAAACTGATCGTATGCGTCGATATGATGACCTTTTTGCGTTTACCTCCTTCGCCTTGTTTTGCGGTGGCGGCAAGGATCGTCGGGACAAGATACGCGAAGCTCTTCCCTGTCCCGGTCCCCGCTTCGACGACCAGGTGCTTTCGCTCGGCAATGGCCCGTTCGACGGCGATGGCCATCTCGATCTGTTGTGAACGGGATTCGTAATTTTTCAGCCGCCGCGAAATGCTGCCGCCTTCACCAAGGACATCAATGACACCAGGAACCACAACAAATCCTGAAAGTAAACAGAGGGGTGAA
>JANXOO010001398.1 GCA_025353525.1 Schlesneria sp.
CGGGCGACGTCGCCCGGGCGCTCCGCGAACAGAATATCCAGGTCGCAGCAGGGCGAATTGGCCAACCCCCAGCCCCCGACGGAACTGACTTTCAGTTTGCAATCAATACTTTGGGCCGGCTTTCCGAAGAACGCGAATATGGCGATGTCATCATTGCGAGCGGGCCAGACGGGCAAGTCGTTCGTTTGCGAGATGTCGCCCGATCCGAGTTAGGTGCCAGGAACTATGACGCCAGCAGCTTTCTCGACGGCAATGCATCGGTCGGGCTGCCCGTCTATCAATTGCCCGGTTCGAATGCGCTCGACACTGCGGCGGCAATCAAGGCTGAAATGGAACAACTGAAAGGCGATTTCCCCCCTGGCGTCAGTTATGAAATCGTTTACGACACGACATCGTTCATCGATGAATCGATTCAAAGTGTCTACCACACACTGTTCGAAGCATTCGTGCTGGTCTTCATTGTGGTCCTGGTCTTTCTTCAGGATTGGCGCGCTACAATTCTGCCGATGATCGATGTCCCGGTTTCGCTGATCGGAACCTTTGCAATCATGACGTTGTTCGGTTTCACGCTGAACAATCTGACGCTATTCGGACTGGTGCTGGCGATCGGGATCGTTGTCGATGACGCCATCGTCGTGCTCGAAAATGTCGAGCGGTGGATGGCCACTGGACTCGATTCGCGGTCAGCAACATTGAAAGCGATGGAAGAAGTGACGGGACCGGTGATCGCCATTACGCTTGTTCTGTGCTCGGTTTTCATCCCGACAGCATTTATCGCGGGAATAACGGGACAATTCTACCGACAATTTGCACTGACGATTGCGGCATCAACGGTCATCTCGGCGTTAAACGCAATGACGATGACGCCGTCTCGCGCTGTTCAGATTTTCAAACAACGATCCCCGGGAGGACACGGCCATGCGCCCGAGGCACTGCCCTGGTGGGGTTGGGGGCTTCTGGCGGGAGCATTGACACTATGGATGACCGGTGACGCTGTGGCCGCCCGTTTCGGGCTGACGATGCAAAGTGGCCATGGCGGCAACGGGCACTCTTCCGGTCAACTGGTAACAGCGAGTGCCTGGCAGTTATGGGGACTGCGATTCATACTGTTTGCTCCGGCAGCCGCGATTGGCGTCCTCCTTGCCAGCCGACTGAATCGAATGCTGGGTTACTTCTTTCGATGGTTTAACTGGTGCTTCGAGTTGGCCACCCGTATTTACGGGTCGATGATTACCCGGTTTTTGCAATTTGGCGTCATCGGCCTGATCCTGTACGTCGGATTACTCGGATTGACCTGGATCGGGTTCCGTGCGGTCCCGTCCGGCTTCATTCCCGAGCAGGACAAGGGATATCTGATTGTCTCAGCACAATTGCCCGAAGGGGCGAGCCTTCAACGATCCGAAACGGTGATGGCGCAGATCGCAAAAATCGCCGCTGTTGTTCCAGGCGTGGCCCATACGATCTCGGTTCCCGGTTTCTCACTGTTCAGCGGATCGAATCAGTCGAATTGCGCGACGATGTTTCTGACGCTTCAGCCATTTCATGAGCGAACAGGTAAAAAGGGTCAATCGGGCCCCGAGATACTGAATGTTCTGCGCCGCGAGTTTTCAGGAATTCAGGAATCGATTGTGCTGGCATTCGGTCCCCCTCCGGTTGATGGACTGGGCAGCACCGGGGGATTCAAATTTCAAGTCGAAGACCGGCGCGCTGCGGGATTGGAAGCAATGCAGGGAGCTGTCGATAACCTGCTGGAAAAAGCCAACGCACAGCCGGGGCTTGTCGGACTGTTTTCAACATTTCGGGTCGGTGAACCGCAATTGTATCTGGAAATCAATCGGACAAAAGCCAAATCGGCGAACGTTGCTCTGAATGATATTTTCGAGACACTCCAGGGCTACCTGGGCTCGATGTACATCAATGACCTGACGCGATTTGGTCGAAACTGGCAGGTCAATATCCAGGCTGACGCTTCGTTCCGGGCTAAACGGGAAGACATCGGGCGGCTAAAGGTTCGCAGTCAGAACGGAATGATGGTTCCACTTGATTCGCTCGTCGATGTGCGCGACATCACCGGCCCGGCACTGGTCAGTCACTATCAGATGTATCCCTCGGCAGACGTGAATGGAAGCATGCTTCCCGGGACAAGCTCGGGACAAGCGATCGAGATGATGGAGAAATTGGCCCGTACCGAGTTGCCACCGGGGATGCGCATCGAATGGACCGAGCTGTCGTTTCAGCAATTGGAAGCCGAAAAGGATCTACTGACAAAAATGGTCTTTCCGTTGGGAGTCATTTTCGTATTTCTGGTGCTTGCCGCGCAATACGAAAGCTGGTCACTTCCGCTAGCCATCATCATGATCGTACCGATGTGTCTTTCGTCAGCGATTGCGGGTGTCTGGCTGGCAAGGATGGACAACAACGTCTTCACGCAAATCGGTTTAGTGGTGTTAATCGCATTAGCCAGCAAGAACGCGATTTTGATCGTCGAATTCGCCAGACAACTCCATCGGGAAGGCCGAACGCATCGCGAAGCAGCTGTGGAAGCGTGCCGCCTGCGACTGCGGCCGATCCTGATGACTTCTCTGGCGTTCATTCTGGGAGTGGTTCCGCTTGTTCGTGCCACGGGTGCCGGTTTCGAAATGCGGAAGGCGCTGGGAGTCGCGGTTTTCAGTGGCATGTTGGGGGTAACCCTGTTCGGGTTATTCTTCACGCCTCTGTTTTATGTCATCGTTTCGTGGTTTACGGATTCCGGAATGTCGTCGCCAATAAAGAATGATGGCGATTCCGAAGCAGTCGCCAAGCCGCATTAACCCGCTAAAAGCGGATTCGCGGTACAAGGCCGATCAACCATCGATCTCCGGGAGACTTTTCACATCCAATGGTCCCGTTTGAGCAAGACCTGGCCCGCTTTGACCGCATTATTTCGATTTCGCCGCCCCACCTTTCACCTGTGAGATTCTGATGCTTTTCGATGGCGACTTTTTGAAGAAACTCGAATACTTGTCGTTGATTTCGCGTCGCGTTTTTCGCGGCTCGGTCCTCGCACAACGACGAACGAAACAGATGGGCGGTGGCATCGAATTTGCCGATCACCGCGAATACACGCCTGGTGACGATTTTCGGCATCTCGACTGGAACGTCTACGCACGACATGGCGAATTGCTTCTGAAGCGGTTTCAGGAAGAAGAAGATCTGCACGTCTATTTCCTGCTCGATTGCTCACGCAGTATGGCATTCGGTTCGCCGCCAAAATTCGATCTGGCCCGACAAGTCACCGCGGCTTTGGCGTACATCGCTTTGGCTGACCTTGATCGCGTGTCGGTCGTCGCCTATTCGCACGAGATCCTCGCTGATTTCCCGCTGACTCGGGGGAAAGACCGAATCCTGACTCTGTTGCGGTTTTTGGAAGGCCTTGAACCACACGGGACCGATACGAATCTGGCACGAGTGACGAGCGGGTTTGTCATGCGGCCCCAGCGCCGAGGTCTGGCAATCGTCATCAGTGACCTGTTCGATCCGACCGGATATGAACGGGGACTTGACCTGATGCGGCACCGCAACTACGAACCGCACATCATTCAAATTCACGATCCGGCAGAAGCGCGACCCGGGCTTTTGGGTGAAATCGAACTGGTCGATGTCGAAACCGAGACTCTGCGAAAGGTGACTATCACCGAGCGGGCCTTACGCGAATATCGCCGAGTGTTCGACGAGTTTCAAACCGGCGTCGCCTCGTACGGCAAGAAGTACGGACTCGGCTGCACTCAGACGACGAACGATGTCGATTTTGAGGACCTGGTCTTGAAGATGATGCGAACAGCCGGTGCGGTCAACTGATCGAGCCGGTTCCTTTTCGCGACAGTGCAATCACAATCACAACCGCAACAGCTTGAGAAGCATTTTTCCGGCGTTTACAGGTGGTGGCAACGAGTCATCGATTGCGTTGGGTGGCCGTTCGAGATGGCCTCCGATCAGAACAATCTCTCCTTTGCCATACGGGCGGCAGATCGCTGCTGACGAACCGTCAGGATATCGGGCGAGAATTTGACATTGTGTTCCGCCAAC
>JANXOO010001400.1 GCA_025353525.1 Schlesneria sp.
AATGAGGTTTTCAGGCTCGCGACAAAAAATGTGGCAACGTTCGGACGCAAGTTCCCGCGGGTCACGCTGAAAATTCCAGGAATGAGGTTTTCAGGCTCGCGACAAAAAATGTGGCAACGACAAGAGCTCCGACCCAAGCGAGTATTATTTACCGACCGCGAGTTTTGCGGCGGCTTCCATAAACGCACCGTGAGCCTTGTCGCCGTCGTGGGGGAAGCCGGCATGCTGGATCAGCCAGACAGTTGCCACACCCTTTTTGAAGTCGACCGTCATGTTGGTTGCGAGGGCTCCGCCATGCCCCAGCCAGCCGTCGCCAACAGCCCAACCCAACCCGTAACTGTCCTTGATCCACTCACCCGTTTGTCGAGTGGCCATTTCGTTCACTGCTTTTTCTGAAAGGTATCGTTTCCCTCGAAATTCGCCCTTGTTCAGGATCATTTGGCAGAAAATGCCCATATCGGCCGCAGTTGAAAAGAGTCCACCTGCAGGCATTGGATAGCGTTTGCGGTCATTGAGTGGGTATTGCAATTGTGAAATGTTAATTTCTTTGAGTCCCGCTTTGTCCTCTGTCGGCGAATACGCTTTTACAACGCGAGCCAATTGCGAACCGTTCGGCCAGAACGTCGTGTCCTTCATGCCAAGCGGATCGAAAAACCGTGTTTGCAGAAAATCTTCAAACGACTGCTTCTCGACGACTTCGATAATTCTGGCGGCGGTATTGATTCCGGCATTTGAGTACTGATATTTCGTATTCGGCTCAAAGATCAGTGGCGTCATCGCATAACTGCGAACGGCAATCGACAGCGGGAGGCCATCAAGCGTGGGTGTTTCCATCGCCGACTGGAACGGCATCCCGCTCGTATGACGCAACAGATCGCGGACAGTGATGGCTTTGGCCGGATGACGAAGTACGACATGATCCTTGTCCCCTTGAGTCAACAGCCAAATTCCCCTGAATTCCGGCAAATACTTTTCGACAGGGTCGTCGAGTTGCACTTTTCCTTCGTCGACCAGAACCATTAACGCCGTACCGGTGACTGGCTTGCTCATGGAAGCAATCCAGAATACGCCGTCGACATCAACAGGTTTCTTCTCGGCAACATCGGTATACCCGACCGACTCGACAGCGAGCGTCTTGTCACGATCTGCAACCAACATCACTGCTCCGGCGAGTGCTCCCTTCTCGACGAACGGCTTGACGGCAGGGATTAATCTTGCCGTTTCCTGGCAAAAACCGTAACCCGGCGAAACAATCAGTCCGAACAAGACCGCAACACGGCGAAATTGTGAACAAAAAACGGTCGGGCGGGACATCAAAGTCGCTCCTGTAATTTTGGTCGTTTTTCCGAGACATCCGTGTCGTCGGAAGTAAGCCTCCAGAGGTATGCCGGATCGTACGAAGGCACCTGGACCAAGTCCAGGCCGAGTCGATGTGCCTGAATCCGACTCCCCATGCCTGGATGACCTGTCAGGCGACCGTCGGCGGAATACTTACCGGCTGAAAAACGGGGACCCCGGCGCTCCGGGGGTCTTCCTGGTGCCTTTCCCCCTTTTTCAGCGACTCGGATCATTCGATTTGAAGCCGTTTGAACCTGACGATAATTCGGCGCGTCGAAATCGAATTAAAGTCCGGCCGGGAAGTCTGCGATGTAAACGAAACGCAGATTTCGGGTTCTCTATGACACCGATCCATGACAATTCAGCATTCGGCAATGACTTCAAACGGCTCGCAGCCCGAAACAGTTTCCGGGATGGCGATTTCGTTGGCGTTCTGGCTGTGCCTGTTGGTAGCGGCCATACTGTTTGCCGCTGTGTCAATCGCCCCGAAATACGCAATTTATTTGCATCTTCGCAGCCAGTTTGATGCGAATCAGATGCGGCTGGTGGCGAATGAGCAGCAAGCCGAGCAACTGCAACGCGTGATTGACGCGATCAGAAATGACAAGGATTTTGCTGCCGAACTGACTCGCATCGAATTCGATGCCGTCCGTCCTGACGAAGAAGTGATACCCGTTGAACTCGCATTGAAACTCGATGCCCGTGCGGTCGACAAGCCGATCAAAAGCTCGGCAATGGCTCATGTCTGGTACGAACCGATTGTCAAATACCTTGCAAGTGAACGCCCGGTGCGCACAGGCATTCTTGCGACCACGGCACTCCTGGTGATCGTCGCGTTTACGATTTTGCAGCCAGCAGGAGCGACTCAGGTCGCCTCGGGCGTTCGCGGATGCAGTTTCGTCTGGCAAACTTTTCGCAACCGATACACATCGCGCGTCGGGTAAGGATCAGGGTCCTGGCGAATGCAAAATCCGTTGCGTTCGCTACGCCCTGCCCGACTCGTCCTGCAGAAGGGATTGAACCGGTGATTTGCTCGCTGACAGACGCTCAATCTGCCGATTTCCAAGTGTTGATGCGTTGTCCGGCGAACGGCAATAGCAATGATATCGGCGGAAAAACGGTGACTGGCTCCACGTCTTTCAGGTGCCCGTCACCCGGTTTTTTCTTTTAAGGCTAAAAATTTCAGACGGGGTTTTGCCATGTCGGATGCTGAAACATCGACGATCGATTTCGTGCGGGAACTGCGATTGCGTCAGTGGGCACGTCAACACTGGGTATCATGCGAAGCCAGACGGTCTACTTGGCACCCGATCGTTCTGGACGAAATGTCGATCAAAGATGGTGAATTGCAACGAAGTTTCGTCAGTGAGCCGGTCACTGAACCGGTGCCAGTCGACGCCCGAAAGACGACCGCCATTGCATCAAAGGTTTCCGAAAACTTGTTTGCACCGGTTACGGATTTCCTGGAATTCAGCGATTGCGCCGATGTCATGTCGATCACTCGTATCGGTTCAGCGTATGTCCCGCTGCCGCCGACTTCCAATTGGGGACTGCATTCGGGGGCCGCAGAAATCCCCAGGCCGCATTTCAATCGGGCGAACTCTGAACTTCGCAACCCGGTTGCATTCAAACCGTACGAAAATGGAAATTTCTGATCGCAGCGACTCGTTAATTCGGAAAACTTCCGTCGTCAACGAGCACTTTCTTGTCCGGATACATCTCGATGACCGCACCCTCAAAACACTTTGTCGACGCGTGACCATCCAGGTACAGATAGTTCGCAGCGCCGTTGTGCCGCTTATAAGAAATCCAGGGTTGAATGATGTTCGTTCCAGGCCAAATGTCGTAATCGTCTTGCCGGGGGTCATTGTCGGACGGAGGAGTGAACGCTTTGGCATCGCGCTCCGAGAAACAAATGAAGTTCGAGAGTCCGATTTCATTCTGAAACCTGGCAAATGTCCAACTGCCGTATCGGCGCGATTTGTGGCCGAGCAATGAGTTCATCACATAGCTTGTTCGATGCTGCAATCCTTCGATCTTCCCGGTGCTGTCGTCTACAAAAGGAGCCAGAATCGACGTATCCGACAAACATCAATAGATCGCATTTGTCGCTACGTACTTTCCCTGCTTTGCAACCGATTCATCCGACTCCGCCGCGCTGCCGATAAATGGCATGATCTTGTCCTCCCAATAGATTTCTGCGAACGAATCGGCAGCTCCGCTGAATGTAACGACATCCGCGTCAAACGGCTGATGCAAAAAGAAGTTCCCGTTGTAGATCTCGTAGTATTGGTGGACACCGAGGCCGATTTGCCACAAATGTGACAGGCAGTCCGGTTTTCGAGCTGTCACGCGAACCTGCTGGACGGCAGGCAGAATCAATGACACGAGCACGGCGATGATCGCCATCACAACCAGCAATTCCACAAGCGTGAAACCGGTACGATTTGAACGAGAGGTCACGCACGTTTCTCCACTGATTGACCAATTCTGGCCAATCCCTGCACTGAATTGATTGCTCGCTGACAACATTTCGAAAGGACGGATGCTCCAAACCGGAAGTCAACGTTCGAAAACCGGAAGTCAAAGTCCGATCACTGTTTCAGACTAACAGGTCGGGGCGGATCTCGAAACTCGCGGTGGCAGGCCATACAGGTTTTGGTGACGACCGACATCGCGCCGTTTGCTCTGCCAACGCTGGCAGGCACTTCTCGCAGTGCCTGTTCCAAGTCCCCGGCAGCATCCTCGGATTCAGTGAGGTATTGAAGGAGTTTTTCCGGTCCTTTCGCCATTTCCGGAAGCCGCTTCATTTCCGCAAATTGTTCTTTCAATATCAGCGCCTCGTGGGAAAGATCGATGTCAGGGTACTTGACCGGCGGCTTCCAGTCGGCAGCAGCGGCTTGCTTGAGGCGATCAAATGTCTGTTCCATGGCCACCATTGCCAGTGCCAGCGGCGGCACGCTCGCTACTTCCACAAATTCGACTTCGAGCCTTTTGATAAATTCCGGTGAAAGTCGTTTCGCATTTCTGGCGGAATCCCACAGCCCGCGATAGTTATCACCAGTCCCGGTATGTTTCAGGATTGCTTCCGCGCTGGATACAGGAATCAGACCGGCCTCCACGCACGCCACAGCCGCCGCCGCAGGGCTTCGATGCTTGCCGTGGTGACAGTGGATATAGATCGGGCCCGGCAGTTCGCTGAACGCCTTGGCTATTTCGTGCCCCCGCTGTTCCGGGACACCATCGTAGCCGTGCGGCAAATGCACGTATCGCTGACCATGCGTGCGAGCCAACTCAACATCCGGCCGCATCCCGTCGACACTGACAATCGTCTTCACTCCCAAGGCTTCGAGTTCCGCGAAGGCGTTTTCACCCTCGGGCAAACCGCCTGAAATAATCGAAGGAGTGATCCGGAATGCGTTCGGAAGGTGGTGTACTGCGAGTTTCACGGGAGACGGGACCGTTAATTGATCGGACCTCGATGTCTCGTTCGATATTTCGATCGATGGGACATCTGCTTCAATCGGATTCGAGGCTTTCGATTTTTCACCCTGCGGAAAATCGTTAACACAGCCAATCGCAATTGTCAGTAACGCAAGAAAACAGAACCGGGTTCGCATCATCGTCCGGGCATCAGTCAAAACAGGCATCATTCATTCAGACTTTTAGAATTCTGGTAGCTCAATAATCTACAGCCAACGGGTATCGGAATCGAGTCGCCCAAAAAAACGGAAACGCTTCCGGTGCTGCCACGGAGATGATAATCCTTTTTAATCAGAGACGCCACGTCTTGCCGTGGAGTCCGTTGCCGCAGGCGAATTGAAGTCATTGCAGGAGCCAAATCATGCGCCACGAGGGATTCACTCTGATTGAACTTCAGGTCGTGATCGCCATTATCGCCGTTTTGATTGCCTTGTTATTGCGGGCAGCCCAGTTGATCAGCAGTTCGATCTCGCAAGATGTCTGGCGGGCGTTGGGAACACGAGCTGGCGTCGAAATTGCCGGCAATTTTTAGCAAATCGATGTCGGAATCCACGCAACAATTCTGAATCAGGTCAGATGATAGTCCTGTGCAATGCGACATTTGAATGCCAGATGCCGGCAAACGCAGTTTTGAGTTTCTGTTTCACAGGAGTGACGAATCATGGCCGCTGATATTTTGTTGAAAATCGAAGGAATTACGGGCGAATCAAAAGTTAAGGGACACGAGGGAGAAATCGACATCCTGAGCATGTCATGGGGTGCCGCCAATGCGTCATCAGTCCATTACGGAGGTGGTGCCGGTACTGCCAAGGGAGATACGCACGATCTGTCGATCGTCAAACGGATCGACAACGCGAGTCCCGAATTCTTCCTGAAAACCATGAATGGAACTCACTTTGAAAAGGCGACGCTGGTTCTTCGCCTGGCGAGCGGTAGCGATCCGATCGAATACTACAAGATGGAAATGGAAAGCGTCTTCGTCACGAGTTGGAACCCGTCCTGCGGAGGTGACCAGCACGGGATGGAAAGTGTCTCTCTCTCGTTCAAGAAAATCACCGTGACCTACACCGGTCAGAACGACGATGGCTCGAAAGGCGGCGAAGTTCCTGTGACCTGGAACATCGTCGCTGGCGCTCAGGAATAGGCGATGCGGACCGATTGCATTCTTTCTTCCGACGGTTTTCACCCGTCGGGAGACGAATGCGGTTTTACGCGTTGATTCTCAAGAAACGACAGAGAACGTTTCCCCCGTTTGTGCGGTGGTGACTCTCGCACAACGGTCGAATAATTGATTCATTGCGAGCAATAAAAAAACATCTGCCGTCGACGCTGGACGAAGGGAGCTGACGTATGAAATCAACGATCGCTGACGCAAAAGCAAAAATCGACGAATTTGAGAAGCGTTCGAGCGGTACGGATTGGCTTTTCGTCAAAAAAGACGATCTTGTGCTTGGGATGCGCAGTCGCCTGCAATTACCCGATAACGTTGATTCAACATTGGTCAACTTGTGCGGGCCAGCGGCGTTTTTTCGTTGCCTTGCGATGGATGACCCGGTGGCTTACGTGAGAGCCATCATCTCGCTCTACGAAACAAACTCAGCGCTCCTTGGAAGTCGAATATTCAAGGCAAGTTACGGATTGCGAATCGCCAAACTCTCTCCTCCAACACTGATGAATGACGGGAGTACTGCGACGATGTCAGCGGTCGACTGGGTTCCAATGGCCAGCTTGCGCGACGATGAGAACTCGTTAATCAGTTTTGACGATGCCGATGGCGGACTGAGCGGTTTGACCATGCCCTCCGGCCTCGAAAAGTGGTTCAAGCAGGCTGGCTATACCGACATCAAGAATGTGACAAATCTGGTACTGACCAAAGATCAGGAGAACATCGAAAAGGCAGACTGGTATCGTTCGATGAGCGGTTATCGCGTCTGCCTGCTCATTGATTCCGATATGCTGAAAGCAGCAAAACAAAACAACAAATCACTTTATCCCGACCACTGGGTCACATTGACGGAACCGGTTTCGATTAATGATGGAATGTTCAAGACCAGCGTTCACAGTTGGGGAAAAATCATGCCCATCCCGGAACTCGGCACGATGACCTTGAAAGTTTTCCTGAGAAATTACTATGGCTACGTTGCCGCGAAACCAGCGTGACAGAACAGGTCCCGGTTGTGCGCGGGCACAATGCGATGATCCGCGTTTTTCGACATTTTTATCAATTCATCGAGGTCAGCGCAACGTCCTTTCGGGAACTGTGTTCCGATCCCGGTTGCAAACCCTGTTGCCGATGTGTGCCTCAATCAGGGTCGCCCGCTGTATATCTCCCTGCCAATTCGCTCTACAATGGAGTCTGCGTGGAGTTGCCGGTTTGATCCGTCCTGAAGGCTCATCATGTTGCGTGGTTCAGTTGTCCTGACATCTCTTGTATTTCTTCCTGTCTTTGCGCTGCCGGTACTGTTTGGCGAAGTGGTTCCCGACCGGAAGGGACGATTGCTCGACGAAATCAAGTACCTCGCGTCGGACGAACTGGAAGGTCGCGGGATCGGGACTGACGGAATTAATCTGGCGGCAGATTTTATCAAGCGGGAATTTGCGGAGGCCGGCCTTGCGGTTGATCGTGTCGATGGAGGTGCATTTCAAAAGTTCAATCTGGTGACAGGTTCAAAACTCGGCGAACTCAATACGTTGCAATTGAGCGGCCCGCATGGATCGACGATCGAAGTCACGGTCGGTAAGGATGCTGAGGTTTGCTCATTCGGAGGAAGTGGATCGTTTTCCGGTGACGTGGTGTTCCTCGGTTATGGAATCGA
This sequence comes from Schlesneria sp., assembly GCA_025353525.1. GTDB lineage: Bacteria > Planctomycetota > Planctomycetia > Planctomycetales > Planctomycetaceae > Schlesneria. The sequence goes on from JANXOO010001400.1 coordinate 7,638, forward strand.
TTCAGCAGACGACCATTACAACGATTTCGAAGGAGTCGATGTCGAAGGAAAAGTCGTGATCGTGATGCGCCGAAATCCTCGACAGGCCGACCCGGCCAGTCCGTTCGCGTCCACTCATGGTGTTTCACGACACGCAGATCTTCGTACCAAGATGACTCATCTTGCCGAGCATAAGGTGGCTGCCGTTCTGTTCGTCAATGACCCGTATGCGGCAGTCAAGGCGGCAACGACTCGGCGCGAAAACCTCGCCAGGGCCAGCGACAACGTCGTGACTGCCGCCGAAGGGTTTCTTGTTGCATCGGCTCCTGAAACCGAAGCGAAAGAGACAGAAGCCGCAAAAACGAAACTGGCAGATACTTTGAGTCAGTTAAAATCGCTTCGCGCATCAAGCGGAGCAGGAGACGACGATCCGTTGATGAAATTCGGGTATGCGGGAAACGGAGACAGTCCTTCGATGCCACCCGCATTCCACATTTCTGCAAAAAAGTGCGATCAAATGCTTGCCGCAAATGATACGGATCTTGCGAGGCTCGAAGCCGCGATTGATGCCACATTAAAGCCACGGTCCTTTGCACTGTCAGGCTGGTCTGCCAAAGGAGTCACCAGCGTCGAAAAAGTTCGCACAGATGTCTTCAATGTCATCGGAGTGATTGATGGCGAAGGACCACTCGCCAACGAGACTGTCATTGTTGGAGCGCACTATGACCATGTCGGGCGTGGCGGGCAGAATTCGCTCGCTCCAGGATCGACCGAAATCCACAACGGAGCAGACGACAATGCCTCGGGAACAGTAACGCTGCTCGAACTGGCGCGGCGATTCGGCGTGCTCGCGAAATCGAAGAAGCCGGCACGTCGACTGGTGTTCATCGCGTTCACGGGTGAAGAAATGGGGCTACTGGGCTCGGCCCGATACACGAAAGAACCCGTTTTTCCGCTGGAATCAACAGTCGCCATGCTGAATATGGATATGGTCGGTCGGCTGAAAGATGACAAATTGATTATCTATGGAACGGGGACGAGCTCCCGATGGGAGTCGGACCTCGAACGACTGAATGGCGCGAGCGGGTTCAAACTGATTTTCAAGCCGGAAGGGTTTGGCCCCAGCGATCATTCGTCGTTCTACGCGAAAAAGATCCCGGTGCTTCATTTCTTCACCGGTGAGCATTCAGACTACCACCGTCCGACCGACGATTGGGAAAAGATCAACATCGACGGAGTTGCCCGGGTTGCGGACTTGATGGAATCGACGATTCTGTCAGTCGTTGATCGGACCGACCGTCCGGATTACATCGAAGTCAAAAATGCCGGAGGACCAGGTCGTGGCGGGAACCGGCCCTATGTCGGCACAGTCCCGGATTACAGCAACGAAGAACCGGGCGTCGCGCTCAGCGGCGTCAGTTCGGGGGGGCCGGCAGACAAGGCGGGTATCAAGGGGGGTGACAGAATCATCAAAATCGGATCGAAAGCAATTCTCAATCTCAACGACTATGACTCGGTATTGCGAGGTTTTGCGCCAGGTGAACGGGTCGATTTTGTCGTGATTCGAAACGCGAGCGAAGTGACACTCAACGTGACGCTCGAGCCCCCTCGATAGATGGTTTGAAATTGGCTTTCAGTCAGATCAGTTCAGATTGGCAAGGCGACAGTGCGATGCAAGATCGGGATTGGCAAACGACCGACAATTCGTCACGTTTCGGACGCACGAGAACACTCGGCAATACGTCTTCGCTATTTGTGCTTTCAGTGTGCGTCGTCTGGATCGGCGGTTGTGGAGGTTCCCCGACGCAGGCACCTCCCCGATCAGTGGCCAGTCCGAGTGTGCAAACGAGTCAGGCTTCAAGCCCCACGCCACAGTCAGCGGCCAATTCGTCATCGGCTCCCAAGCCGAAACCCAAACCCGTCGAAAAGAAATCACTGATACCTGCAAACGCAGACCCGAGAACTGTTTTTCTCGTCAGCAGTATCGGTGAGCCGATGGAAGTTACCGGAACCAGCGGTGTTTTGCCCACTGATCAATTTGAAGTTGTTGCAGGGGATTTTCGACTGGATTCAACGAGACTTGTCGTGGAATCGGGCAAGACTTCGGCTGTGATTCAATCGCTGGTCGGGACAGGAAAGCCGAAAGCGGGATTCACTCTTCCCAAGGGCTTCGAGGTTGTTAAGGAACTCGGGTATAGCGACGAAGGGTATCCGATGCGAATTCACTGCCTGAAGACGGGAACCAGACTGGCACTCGTTCCGGCAGGAAGCGCGATTATTGGCACTGACGAAGGACCTGACGAATGCAAGCCTTCCCTGACCGTCCAGCTCGACAATTTTTATATGGAAGTGCTTGAAGTCACTGTTCAGGATTACGACAAGTTTCGTGATGAACAACGGGCGAAAAAGAAGCCCGTACCTCCATCTCCGTCAAATCCGTCGGCACCGCCGCAATCTCCGGCACTGGGCATCGCATGGGGAATTGCCGCAAACTACGCGCGTTGGGGTGGAATGGAACTACCCACTGAAGCTGAATTCGAGAAGGCGTCACGTGGCCCGAATGGTCTACGTACACCGTGGGGAAACGGGAAAGCCCTCTGGGCCAACCGAACATTGACAACCACAGGAGCCTACCCGACCGACAGCAGTCCGTACGGCATCCTGGATCTTGGAGGAAACGCCATGGAATGGTGTGCTGATTTGTACTCACCCACAGCGCATGCGGACATCCTCGCGTCCAGTGCGAATGAAATCCCCCGCAATTGGGGCGGTCCAAAGAAAGTTCGCGATATGAATCTTCGCGTTGTCAAAGGAACCGGAAAAGATTTCAGTTCCTGGAACCGCATGGGAAAAGACATTGGCAAAGGACATCCCGAAGTCGGCTTTCGGTGCGTCCTCAGGATCCCCAACGATCCTAAAACATCAGATGCGTCCAGGGCGGCTCAGTAATCGTTTCGCGAAGCCTCAGCACGCTTCCGCGTGAGATCGATCGATTTCGACAGCGGGCACCAGGCCTGTTCGCATGGCGTAGCGAACGAGGCCCGGAATGTCGTGAATATCAAGACGTTGCATAATCTGTGATCGATGTGTTTCAACGGTCTTCACGCTGATTTCCAGTACCTTGGCAATCCCTTTTGTGCTGACACCTTCGGCGATTAATGTCAGGATTTCCCGTTGTCGATGCGTGAGCGGATCGGCGAGATTCTGATGGCTGGAATTAACCAGACTCATGTAACTGGCCATCACCTGTTTTGAAATGGCGGGTGTAAGATACGATTCGCCGCGAGTGACTGCCCTGATGGCAAATTCCAGTTCCGAGCCGTCCGCGTCCTTTAGCAGATAGCCAGCGGCCCCTGCTTTAACGGCTTGTGCCACAAATTCTTCATTCGTGTGCATCGAAACAATGATCACTCGTACCTCAGGGTACTTCTCTGCCACTTGCTCGGCGACCATCAGCCCGTTCAGATTGGGCATTGCGATATCGGTGAGCAACACATCGGGCCGAAGTGCAGAGACGAGCTCCATCGCCTCCATTCCGTCACTGGCTTCGCCGACAACCTGAAAATCGGCTATACTTTGCAACAGAGAACGAACGCCAGCCCGGATCAGAACGTGGTCATCAGCGACAAGAATTCGAATCGATTCCATTGCCGTATCCTTACGTCAATAGGGGAATTAACGGCTAACGCAAAATGAGTCATCACCCAACCAAACCTGCTGACATTTTGCTACAGGCCGGGCGTAATATGCCAGAAATGTTAATATCTGCATAGACTGCTATTTGAATGCACGGTCGCCGGAGGAAAATGGCGTCATTCCTCGGCTCAAACCTGAAATACGTTCGGTTCGCCACACCATAACGTTTTCCCGGGGTCTTCAACGCAGATTTTGCAATTGAACCGACCCCGAAGCCGTTGAATGTCGGGAGTGACCTGGATGCCGCTGAAAGCAGTCGTTATTCAAAAACAATCGCACCGCCAGATCGTGATATTCGTGTTCGCGATTTGCCGCTGCCTGACGGCAGTTCCGTCGGCCACCGCAGCACCCGACTTCGAACGTGATGTCGCCCCAATCCTGATTGACCATTGTCTTGAATGCCATCATAGCGGCAAGTCGAGCGGTGGCTTGAACCTGGCAACGGAAGCGGCACTTCTGAAAGGTGGCGAAAACGGATCGTCAGTTGTCCCGAACTCACCCGGCACGAGTTTGCTGATCGAAAGAATCACTGCCGGAGAAATGCCTCCACCTGAAAAAAACCGACGCAAACCATTGTCAGTGACGCAGTCCGCAACATTGCGAGACTGGATTGCCAGTGGTGCGAAATGGCCACAAAGCCGAGAACTGGGACTGCATGAGCAGACCGTTTCCATCGATGAATCGCGAGATTTCTGGTCATTTCAACCCGTTCGGCGTCCGCCGATCCCGAGTCGCAGCGGATCCAGGCAGAACATCAATCCAATTGATGCCTTCATCGAAGAAAAGCTTGCAAACAACGGCCTCGAACCTGGCGAACTCGCGACGCCGCGCCAATTGCTGCGACGACTGTCGCTGGATTTGTCAGGCCTGCCACCGTCGCTCGACGAACAAAAACAGTTTCTCGAATCGACCAGTTCGCAAGCCTGTGACGACCTCGTCGATCGATTGCTGGCGAATCAAGGCTACGGCGAACGATGGGCTCGATACTGGCTCGACCTGGTTCGTTACGCAGACTCGAATGGTTACGAGCGCGACGGAGCGAAGCCAGGCGTCTGGCGTTACCGTGACTACGTGATCGATTCTTTCAATCACGACAAGCCTTATGACCGGTTTGTTGTTGAGCAACTGGCAGGCGACGAACTGGGCGACCGAACGATTGAAACGTTCGTTGCGACCGGATTCCACGCTCTCGGTGCGTGGCAAGATGAAGTCGATCCTCTCGAGGCGCCTCAATATCGTGCGGACGAACTGGACGATATGCTGCGGACAACGTCGCAAACATTTCTTGGCCTGACGATCGGTTGCGCTCGTTGCCACAATCACAAATTCGACCCGCTTTCGATGGTCGACTACTACAGCCTTTCTGCGATTCTTTCGCCGCTCAAGCGACCAAATTCAGGCCGCGAAGATCGCGATCTGCCTGCGGGTACGCGATCTGAAATTGCGGCGGTCGAGGATCGGGATCGACGCATTGCCGAGCTGAATCGACAAGAGAGTGAAATGCGCTCGGCCGCAGAGGCGTTATGGCTGGATTCAGGAAAGAGCAAACTTCCGTCCGAGGCGATTTCGGCATTTCGAGTTGCACTGAAGGATCGAAACCCGGAGCAGACCCAACTGGTCCGTAAATTCACGTTTGAATGGAATCTGGAAGTCACATCAGAATTGTCGGACGAACGCCGACAACAACTTGCCTTGATCGAACAAACCCGTCAATCCATGCGACGGGAAATCCCGGATTTGCCCCGCGGCTATTTTCAGTATGAAGAAGCATCGATTCCGGCCCCCGCGTACTTGCTGTTATCGGGGCGAGCATCGAACCCTGGTCCGTTGGTCCAGCCCGCCGTTCCCGTTGTTCTTGCCCGATCACAGCCGGTCATTGCTCCGGCCGACGGAGGGACCAGTGGACGCCGAATCGCATTGGCGCAATGGATTGTCGATCCGTCAAATCCGCTTCCGGCACGAGTGATCGTGAATCGGGTTTGGCAGCATCATTTTGGCGAAGGAATCGTGGCAACTTCCAGCGACTTCGGCCACATCGGGTCACGGCCCACTCATCCCGAGTTACTCGACTGGCTCGCTCATTGGTTCGTCCACGATGCCAGGTGGTCACTCAAGAAACTCCATCGGCTGATTGTGACGAGCCGCACATATCAAACGACATCGATCGCGACACAGCATCAGATTGAGATCGATCCCGAAAACAAGTTACTTGCGCGGTATCGCCATCGTCGACTCGATGTCGAAGCAATCCGCGACTCAATTCTGGCGGCAAGCGGTAAACTCAATCCGGAAATGTTTGGTCCGGCAGTTTTCCTGCCGATACCGGCAAGTGTGATTGAAGCTCATACTGATAAAGACGCGGCATGGCATGTGTCGCCCGAGCCCGCAATTTTTCGACGCACGATCTATTCATATGTAAAACGAACGCTGCTCGTGCCGATGCTCGAAGTCATGGACCTGTGCGACACTACGAACAGCACTGAAAAACGGAGCATTACCAGCATTGCGCCACAAGCACTGACACTCTTCAATGGCGATTTCGTCAATTCTCAGGCGGCTTACTTTGCAGATCGCCTGGTTCGCGAAGCGGGAAGCGAGCCCGAACAACAAATCGATCGGGCCTACCGACTGGCACTGTCTCGTCCGCCGAGCCCGACCGAGCGGGATGCGTTGATTCGATACCTCAGCGAGAAATCCGGCGAACAGTCGATCAATTCGAAAAATGGCGGTCCACAGTCAGCTCTGACACAGATGTGTCGCGTGATTCTGAACTTGAATGAATTTGTTTATGTCGAGTGACATTGATCCGTGGGACGAGGTGCCAAAATGAACCGTTTTCTCCCGAACCCGATGCCGTGCGGAAAATCCCGTCGTTCATTTCTGTGGGATGTCGGCGGCGGGTTTGCCTCTTTGGGACTCGTTGATCTGCTGTCGCGAGACGGCTTCTTCGATCAGTTCTCGACGCCACTTGTCGCCGCCGAATCAGGTGCGCTAAACACGTCGCCCAACGGCGGCAGGCCGCTCCATTTTCCGGTGAAGGCCAAACATTGCATATTTCTGTTTATGAACGGAGGCCCCAGTCAAATCGACACCTTCGATCCAAAACCGGAACTCGACAAATATGACGGAAAGCCCTACGCGGGACGCCAGAAGTTCGGCTCGAACAGTCGACCGGTCGGATATTTGATGAAGAGCCCTTTTGAGTTCCGAAAGCACGGTGCCAGTGGCCTTGAAATCAGCGAACTCTTTCCTCAGACGGCCCGACATGCCGACGATTTGTGCGTGTTGCGAGCCATGTACACGGATACGGCCGCGCATTCGTCCGGTTGCCTGCAGATGAATACGGGAAGCCCGCTGACGGGTCGACCGAGCCTTGGTTCATGGCTCAACTACGGACTCGGCGCATTGAACGAAAACCTGCCGAATTTCGTCGTGATGACTGATTCGCGCGGCGGGCCGATCGGCGGTGCTCCCAATTGGGGTGCGGGATACATGCCTGCATCCAATCAGGGGACACTCTTTCGCAGCAAGGGATCACCATTGCTGGATCTCGCGTCGCCTGACAACGTCAAACCGCAAACACAGCGACAGTCACTGGACCTGTTGGCCAAACTGAATCAGGAACATGCAGAGCGGCACCCCGAACAATCGGAACTTGCAGCCCGCATTCTGTCGTATGAGCTGGCGTATCGCATGCAAACGAGTGCTGCGGAAGTTGTTGATATCGACCGCGAAAGCCCAACTACGCAGGCGATGTACGGACTGGATCAACCACAAACTGCCGAATTCGGAAGGAAATGCCTGGTCGCAAGGCGATTGATCGAACAGGGTGTTCGATTCGTACAAATCTATTCAGGCGGCGGACATATCGAAGCGACGTGGGATGGACACAATGACTGCATCACCAATCACAAGACACACGCGGGCGAGACCGACAAACCGATTGCCGGCCTGATCGCCGATTTGAAACAACGCGGCCTGTGGGACGAAACGATACTTGTATGGGGAGGCGAATTCGGACGGACGCCGACGAGTGAAGGGATCGGCAAGCCGGGCCGTGACCACAATTGGCTGGGATTTTCAATGTGGCTGGCGGGGGGCGGCGTGAAGGGCGGGCAGGCGATCGGCGTCACGGACGAACTGGGATTCGAAGGAGTCGAAGACCGCGCCCACGTCTCGGATCTGCACGCAACAATCTTGCGATTGATGGGCTTTGACCACCGCAAACTCAGCTACTTTTACAACGGCCTGGACCAGAAGTTAACCGGGGTCGACGAACGGCATGTGATCGAAAAAGTGATTGCCTGAAGATTCACTGCCGTTGTACCTGCCACCAACAAAGTCCTTCCGAAAGCAGGTTGGATTGACATATTCCTTTATAGGAATATAATCGACGCATGGCTCGGGCTTCAACGACTTCCGATGTTTTTAATGCGATTGCTGAACCGCAGCGGCGAGTGATCATCGCGCTATTGGCTGATGGGCGGAAATATTCAGTGGGTCAATTGGTCGATTCAATTCGACTGGCCCAGCCTGCTGTATCGAAACATCTCGGGGTATTGCGAACGGTCGGTATCGTGTCTGTCGAGCGAGTCGGAAAAAGTCGGATGTATTCACTGAATGCGAACGCTTTGAAGCCCGTTCATGACTGGGTGAAACCGTACGAAGTATTCTGGTCCAGGCAACTGGATCGCATTCAGTCGCGAGCCGAACGAATGGCGGCCAGTATAAAACCTCAACCCGAATTAACAGAAAACAAAGGTGACAACCATGGTTGCGACAAATGACGATGACGCTGTACGAAGTTTTCGAATTGTGAAAGAGATCCGGATTAAAGCGTCGCCCGAGATTGCCTTTGAAGCGCTGCTGGCGGAAATCGGCGCGGAATCTCAAATGCCTGACGGGGCCGCATTCCCGATGGCCATCGAAGCCTGGCCAGGTGGTCGGTGGTTTCGCGATCTGGGCAAGAATGCAGGTCATCTATGGGGCCATATTCAGGTCATCAAGCCTCCGCTGCTTCTGGAACTTTCCGGTCCGATGTTCATGTCGTACGCATGCAGCAATCATCTTCAGTATCGATTGACAAGCGAAGACAGCGGAACGCGACTTGTTCTGACTCACACTGCAATTGGCTTGATCAACGACCAGCACCGCGCCGGAGTCTCCACCGGATGGGAATACCGCCTGAAACGAGTCGCGGAACTGGCACATCAGCGGAAGTAATCAGGCTTTTCATCTGACGGATTTTCGAAATCGGGTCCTTAACACATTTTTCTGGCGGCAGTCGACATCACACATCAACACAAAGTTGTTCCAAGAGAACGATGGTTGAAGGATCGCAATAGCCATTTGCACGAAGAAAAAGAGTTCTCGCGACTGCGAGATCGACTGGCCCGGACGCGGCGTGAACTCTCCTGGGTCAAGGTCGATCAGAATTATCTTTTTGACGGGCCAAACGGGTAGGGTGATGAAAACCTGGGGTTGACACGGAAAATTGTGGTATCCGAAAGAGGGTAAATCCGTTTCGGGTTTGCTGTGTTTCGCCGAGTATCCAATCCTTGCAACGACTG
>JANXOO010000738.1 GCA_025353525.1 Schlesneria sp.
GCTCGCAATCCGCTGTTTTTTGCGGGTGAGGCGGTCGGAACCTGTCGTGTTGAAACGGGACAGCATTTCGTTGTCGGTTCGACATCATTCCATGTCACGTTTCCCGAGGCTGAAGTCGGCGCCGTCGCAGCTCCCTTTGAGGAAATCGCGTTCAAACCGGCAGAGTTGGGAAAGGTGCGCTATCAGGACCCCGAGAACCGTATCGAGGTTCTGACCCATTTACCCGAAGTCATCTCGGGAGCCCGCAACGACAGCGAGCTTTATCACAGGCTGGCAAATCTGTTGCTCAAAGGCGTGATCCACGCTGAAGCCGTGGCAATTGTCACGACAGCCGGGACGGAAGAAGTGCAAATGTTGCACTGGGATCGACGCCGGGAAACCGCCGGCCCGATTCGCCCGAGTCGACGGTTAGTCACTGAAGCTCTGGAGCGTCGTCAATCGAGTGTTTTGCATATCTGGGAAAACGATTCGCCGCAAACGCACGACAAAACACTGACGCAGGAATTCGACTGGGCTTATTGCACACCTGTCCCCGGTTTGGCAGCCGAACCCGCTGGTCTTTACGTTGCGGGCAACATGGGCAAAACATTTGTTCCGGGGACGACACTATCGGACGCACTGCAGCTCGAAGCGGATGTGAAATTCACCGAACTGTTGGCCGAGATTATTGGCGCGGTCGTCCGGGCGAAACGGCTGGAACGGCAAAAAGCAGGGCTGCGCCAATTCTTTGCCCCTCCCATTTTGGCCGCATTAGGAGACGAACTCGACACAACGCTGCTCGAACCGAGTGAGTGTGATGTCACAGTGATGTTCTGCGACCTGCGCGGCTTCAGTCAGCGAGCTGAATCGGAAGCTGGAAACCTGATCGGACTGCTCGAACGAGTCAGCCGAGCGCTCGGAGTGATGACGCATCATATTCTTGAGAACGGCGGAGTTACCGGTGATTTCCAGGGTGACGCCACGCTCGGTTTTTGGGGCTGGCCGTTTCCCTCACCCGATGCGGCGGTCCACGCGTGTCGGGCGGCGTTGGGGATTCGTGCGGCGTTCGCCAAAGCGGCGGCAACCAGAAACAATCCGCTGGCCGATTTCGCGATGGGAATTGGCATTGCGCATGGTCGTGCCGTTGCAGGAAAGATCGGCACGGCCGAACAGGTTAAAGTGACGGTCTTTGGACCGGTCGTCAATCTGGCCAGCCGGCTGGAATCGATGACCAAACAGTTGCGAGTGCCCATCGTCCTGGACGAAGCGACGGCAAACATCGTGCGTCCAAGGTTGAATCCAGCCGAAGGACGGATGCGGCGTCTGGCCCGACTATTACCTTATGGCATGGAAACGCCGGTGGTTGTCAGCGAACTGCTACCGCCCGCCAACGATTTCCCTGAATTGACGGACGCGCATATTCAAAGCTACGAGCGAGGCGTCGACAGTTTCATCGACGGACAGTGGGACGAAGCGTACCGCTGCCTGCACGCAATGCCACCCGGAGACCGCGCCCAGGACTTTCTGATGCAACAAATTGTCCTTAACAACCGAACCTCCCCGGCGAACTGGGACGGAATCATCCGACTACCCGGCAAATGACGCAAGATTACCAGGCAATTGGAACCGTGATTTCCACTTCGAGATTCCCGTGTTACTTTCCAAATCGGGCCTCAAGCCACCGATAGGCCTCGGTTCGCACGTCAACCGGAAAATCGTGTCCGGCATCCGGAGTCACCAGACTCAAATTCTCATGGACTTCGTGAAGCGAGTAGATTTCGCCTGCTTTGGAAAATGCTTTTCGAACTCCGGCAACGTCAAAGTTATTGTCGTGGACCGGTGAATTTGAAAAACAGGCGCGGGGTGCCAGACCTGCCAGGATTTCGTAAAAGTCAAACGGGACTTTGTCTGGATCGTTGCTGTAGACATCGCGAATTCGCGGCATATACCGGTCAC
>JANXOO010001474.1 GCA_025353525.1 Schlesneria sp.
TGAGTGAAAATCGCATCGGCACCGCACCGGACTTTGCGGACGAGATTCTCGAAATCGATATCGGGATTTGTCGCTTCAGGGTGTTTTTCCGGATATCCCGCGACGCCGATTCCCATCTCGGGAAAATGCTCTCGAATCAGCGTGACCAGTTCATTTGCGAACTTCAACCCGCCTTCGGTCGATCGAAATTCTGTTTGACCGGCAGGTGCATCCCCGCGCAAGGCCATGATGTTTCGCAATCCCTCCGCCCAGGCGAATTGCAACCATTCGATCAGTTGATCACGAGTACTTCCGACGCACGTGAAATGGGCCGTCGCAGGCACATGGTACTGTTCCTGAATCTCACGGCACCATTCGACAGTCCGCTTGCTGGTAGAACCGCCTGCACCGTAAGTACACGACACAAATGCCGGTCGGTAAGGGGTCATTTCGCGAAGTGTCTGTCGGAGTGACTCGTCGCCTTCTGCGGTTTTAGGTGGAAAAATCTCAATCGACAGGCCAAACTGGCCGCTCGAATAGACATCCCGAATTCGCGTAGTGCTGCTGCTCATGCCGCAGTTTCTCCAATTTCATAGTGATAACCTGCCAGAGATTAAGCAATCCACGAACCATCCGCCATCCCGCGCACGACAGTCATCGGGATCGCGGTCGCCATGTACGCCTCATTTTCGCTGATGTTCAACGACCATCGTTCGCGGCCTTCATGTCTTAAAGGTCTATCGATAAGCAGGTTGCAAGTTTGTGAGGCGATCTGGCGGACTGCTTTTCGTTTGCCCTGTTATTCGGAAGACAGTGGTTGACGAAGTCGCTATACTGCTGCTGTATTTCGACGTGGACGCAGGTAGCTCCGCCGCGAATCCTGTTGTGTGCTGAAATGTCGTGGTGAGCGGATTGTTGCATCTCGATCGCAATTTTTCGGGACTGTCCGTGTGAGGCATCTCCTTGTCCGCAAATCCAGTTTGTTTATGAATTCAGAAGGAAATTCGGAATGTCGACCGCTGTAGCGAAGAAGTCAAAAAGTAAAGAGTCTGCGAAATCGCCGAGTCCCTCGGCTAACGGAACGCACATTCCTTACAAGGTCAAAGATATCGAACTCGCGGCATTCGGCCGAAAAGAAATCGACATCGCCGAAAATGAAATGCCCGGCCTGATGGCTCTTCGTCAGAAATACGGCAAGTCAAAGCCGCTCAAGGGAGCTCGCATCGCTGGCTGCCTGCACATGACGATCCAGACTGCGGTCCTGATCGAAACATTGACGGCGCTCGGTGCCGACGTGACTTGGAGCAGTTGCAATATTTTCTCGACGCAAGACCATGCCGCCGCGGCAATCGCTGCGACGGGTGTCCCGGTTTACGCGTGGAAGGGGATGACCAACGAAGAATTCGACTGGTGCATCGAGCAGACGCTCTATTTCCCGGACGGCCAGCCGTTGAATATGATTCTCGACGACGGTGGCGATCTGACTTCAATGGTCCACCAGAAGTTCCCTAAATTGCTCAAGGGAATCAAAGGCCTCAGCGAAGAAACGACGACGGGCGTTCATCGTCTGGTTCAGATGCACGAACGGGGCGAGTTGAAGTTACCTTCAATCAACGTCAACGACTCGGTGACCAAGAGCAAATTCGATAATCTTTACGGCTGCCGCGAATCTCTGGCCGACGGCATCAAGCGAGCCACGGATGTCATGCTGGCGGGCAAGGTCTGCGTCGTTGCCGGTTACGGCGATGTCGGCAAGGGTTGCGCGATCTCGATGCAGCGCTATGGTGCTCGCGTGATCGTTACCGAAATCGATCCGATTTGTGCTCTTCAGGCCGCAATGGAAGGCTTTGAAGTGACGACCATGGAAGAAGCCGCGTCGCAAGGAAATATCTTCGTCACGACGACTGGTTGCTGCGACATTATTCGCGGCGAACACGTCGAAAAGATGCCGAACGATGCGATCATCTGCAACATCGGTCACTTCGATGTCGAAATTGATGTCGCGTGGCTGGAAGGCCAGGTCAAGAGCGGCAAAGCCACCAAAGTCATCGTCAAGCCGAGCGATGTGGGTGCGGTCGACCGGTATACGTTCAAGGCGACCAGGCGCAGCGTGATCCTGTTGGCTGAAGGCCGACTGGTCAACCTGGGCTGCGCCACAGGTCACCCTTCGTTCGTGATGTCAAACAGTTTCACCAACCAGGTCATGGCCCAGCTAGCTCTCTGGATGGAAACAGACAAGTATCCGGTCGGCGTCCATCGGTTGCCGAAGGAACTGGACGAAGAAGTTGCTCGATTGCACCTCGACAAAATCGGTGTAAAGCTCTCGAAGCTGACTTCAAAGCAGTCCAAATACCTTGGTCTGCCTGTGAGCGGTCCTTACAAGCCGGATCACTACCGCTACTAATGCAGTTTGGCCCGCCAGACACCGGGCATCAATCCGGTGTCCGGACGAACGCGGGAATATCAATCTGAACGGACGAAGCCCGGCTCGACGAGTCGGGCTTCGTCTTTAATTGCACCCGGTCAGTTTTTCGGCGGGCAAATTTTCCACTGACAGTCGCTTTGATGTTATTTTTAGTTGTGGCAATTGCCTTGTCGTCACTCGACTTTGGTGTGGCCTTCGGCTTGAATGTAAGCCGCTCGCCGAGTCACGACGCATTTAATGAGAACCAACGTGTCCCGCCTGATCCTGAGTTTCACCGCAAGCTTCTTCGCTATCGCTTTTGTCCTGGTTTCATCAGTCGCCGCCGCTGAGGCTCCTGATTTGCCGGTGAAGCTGGGTGACTCGATGAACGTCGCCGCGATTTCCCCTTTCGCCATCCTGCTGCTGTGTATCGCTCTTTTTCCACTGTTGAAGCCCCATTGGTGGGAACACAACCGGAACAAGGGAATGATCGTGCTCGGACTGGGAATCCCGGTGATCGCGTATCTGTGTTCGTTCGGCCACCACGGTATTGAGGCGCTGGAACACTCGGGCAAGGAATACGTGTCGTTTCTGTTTTTGCTCGGTTCACTGTTTGTCATCAGCGGTGGAATCTACGTCCGTGGTGCGCTGCACGGTTCGCCATCCGTCAACACGATGTTCCTGGGACTTGGCGCGTGTATTGCCAGTTTCATCGGAACGACCGGTGCATCAATGCTGCTGATTCGGCCTCTGTTGCGAGCCAACGAACGTCGCAGCCAGGTGGCACACGTGATCGTCTTTTTTATCTTCGTTGTGTCGAACTGTGGTGGCCTGTTGACACCCTTGGGCGATCCTCCGTTGTACCTGGGATTTCTGATGGGAGTTCCCTTTGGCTGGACACTCAGGTTGTTTCCGCAATGGGCATTCGTCAACGGTACCCTGCTGGCGGTCTTTTTCGTCTGGGATACAACCTCCATCCATCGCGAAGCCAAAACGCCTCAGCAGGAAGAAACTCTGGAAACGCCCGTGTCGGCCGAGCCGTTCGGGATCGAGGGACGCCACAACTTTCTGGGGCTGGCCGCAATCGTGGCAATTATCTATTGCTGCGGTCAGGGATATGGAAATTCCTTTTTCCAACGACTGCTTCCCGGCGAAGGCGAAACGTGGCCCTTCGGCGTGCAGGAATCGATGATGGCGATCACGACTCTCGTTTGCTATGGATTCACATCCGGTGCGACGCGACAGAAGAATCGATTCGGTTTCGGGCCGATCATCGAAGTCGCCGTACTGTTCGCGGGGATTTTCATCACGATGATCCCCGCATTGGCGATCCTGAACGTCAAGGGAAAAAGCCTTGGTGTCGAAACGCCTGCCCAGTTCTTCTGGGCGTCGGGGATACTTTCGAGTTTTCTGGATAACGCCCCGACATATTTGACATTTGCAGTGACTGCATGCGGCATACACGGCGTTGACGCCGAACATGGTCGCTATTTGCACGAATTTCTGAATTTGCCCGAAGCGGCGACGGCGGCCAAAATTCTCGCGGCCATCTCATGCGGCTCCGTATTTATGGGGGCTAACACGTATATCGGCAACGGCCCCAATTTCATGGTGAAGGCGATCGCCGAAGAAAACAACGTCAAGATGCCGGGCTTCTTCAGTTACATGCTCTATTCGGGCACAATTCTGATCCCGATTTTCATCGCAGCCACGTATCTGTTCTTCGTTTAAACTTCGATCATTACGTCGAGCAAGCGGAAGAATGGAGGTGGAGTTCGCTTTGTCGGTGAATGCGACCGACCCGATCCGGCGTTATAGTCCTCGTGGCCGATTCCTCGCTCACCGGATAATGACCTTTTTTTGTTCGAGGCAGGATCGTGTATGTCAGTGTTTCTGTTCTGGCACTTCGAGCAATCGCTTGCGGGTTTGGATCAGAACTTGTCGGGCGCGGATCCAGGGCATGGCGACCCACTTCCAGGCGACGAGCAGTAAAAACAGACTCGGCAGCAGAAATGTTCGCAACCACCAGGGAATTTCAAATCCGATCCACGCGCGAACTTGCTTCATGAATTCTTCCGAAAACAAATTCACGAGCGCCGGGGCCAGCGAAGGGATGGCCGCCACGAACCAGCCCAGCTTGGGAAAATTCAGTGTGACGGGAACTCGCAGTTCCCGAGGTGGATAGTCGTCCGGAGTAAACTCAATCCTCAAACGGAGGTCGTCGCCGTAGCGAACCAGGCTGTGCCACCAACTTCCCGCCGATTTCTCCGCGTCGAATGAGATGTACCGTTCGTCTTGGCCCGGCCCCGTTCCCCCCTCGCGAAAATCGGAAACCATGTAGGGCCTCGGGCCCCCTTTCAACTTCCATTGACCATGAGGCAAATTGGCGACTTTGACGACAACGCGATAGCTTCGACCAGGGGACAGCGCATACCCCGCGAGTGTCGGATTGACGCGATAACGCTGAGAATAATTGGTCGCGTCATCCAGCGCCCCGCCATCGACGTAGATGCGAGCGACGGGTTCGAACGAATTTAAGCATTCGGGGATCATGGAGGAGGTTGTCATCTCAAAAGATTCCTGACTCGCCCGCTTTGATGAGCGTCCGCGGCGATTCTGTTTGGTTCAATCGTGTCTCGATGAGTCGCGGTGCAGTGCCGCTCTCGACGATGCCGTCATTCCGCAGTTTCGACGGGAGTGATATAGCCGCGAATATCCTTCGGAGCACCGGCTGAAGCGGTCTGTTCGATCACGTAAGCGGCCAGTCGCTCGACGGGAACGTTTGCCTCCCGGATGGCAATCATTGCGGGTTGCCAAGCCAGCCAAGGGGCAAGAGTTGTCTTGCAGATGCTGCGCAGCCATACCCGACGATCCGTCCCCGAGGAGATCGAACTGTGGTCGTTCCAGGTCGTCTTCGTTCCCGCGGGCAGTTGGTCCTCACAGGGGGTTTCCAGTTCGCTGGGCCTCGGCCACAAGATCACCAACCGCTCGACCGGACGTTTCTTCGAAGACATCATCAACAACTTTTCGTTGAGATCCGCCTTCATTCCAACACCCCCTGCCAATAGCAATCCGACTCCGACCGTGCACGTTTCCGTCTCGCGCTTCCATTCGCACTTGATGACTTGTCCGTAACGGACGTTCTCGCCAAATGCGACCGCCGTGGCGTCGACCAAATGCCATCCATCAACATCGACGTTGCTTCCCATCAGTAGCTTCAGCCAATCGTTCAATCCGCTGTGAAGTCGTTCCGAGACCTGGAGCAACTGAGCTTCGCATTCGCTGCGAGCTCGCTGAATGTGTTCGGACCAGATCTCTCGTTCGACCGGGGCGGTTGATTTGACATCACCGAACACTCGCTCTTGATACTTCTTCGCCAGCAATTGAATTGCGGCTCGAAGACCAGGACCCGATTCGACGATCTGAGTGATTTCTGATTCCTCAAAGGGGGAAATCTCGCTGACGCTCAGACCCGGTTCTTCGCGACGCGCGTTGGCGAGGACGGGAGCCAGTCGCGCCGCGACGATCTTCCGCAGCCTGGTGGCGTCAAGTCGTTCGAGAACGAGGGTTTGCTCCAGGCCACCTCCACGAATGGGCATCCCCCGTAGAAACCGATGTGTCGCGTACTCCTGAAAGTACTGCTGAATTTGCTGCCAAAACGTGCTTTCGGAGAATATGAAAAACGACAGGCCCGGCAATTGATCCATCGATTGCGCCAAGTCGCTGTGAAATTTTTCGCAGCGATCTCGTTGAGGAGGGATGCCAATCAACGACTCGAGAGCATCGAACACAAACGCGACGGGTCGTTCGAACAATTGGAAGAGTTGCAGCAGCAGACCCAGACTCGTGTCGACGAGAATCTCGCGCGACGGCTTCAAATCGAGTTGGTCGGAATTCGGTTCCCAGGAACCTCCGATCAACAGTTCGTAGATCGAGCCTCGATCGGGATCGAATGCCAGTTCGACGAGTTCGAGATAGATCTGTCGGCGCAAGTATTGGTCGGGCGTTTTGCCGGGACAGAGTCGAAGAACGTGGCTGAGCGCCGCCAATCGCACCTGCGCCGACGGTTGGCGCTGGTCTTCACAGATTTCGCGAATCGTCGGCAACTCCGACTCGACCAATTGCCGCATCACTTCCTGCCGATTGAGTTCCTTGTCGCGCGACCACAA
>JANXOO010001506.1 GCA_025353525.1 Schlesneria sp.
CGCGACTCCACTTTTTGAACCATGTCGTTAAAAGCGGTCGCGAGACAACCCAGTTCGTCGTCGCTGTCGACGATGATTCGTCCGGTTTGGTTTCGATCGGACATCAACCGGGCCGCCCGCGTCAATTCGACGAGCGGCACCATCCACCATCGGACACACCGTGCAAGGATCGAAAGTCCGATCACAAGGAGCGTTACCGCCGCAAGCAGCATTCGCCATCTCAGCGCAGCGACCCCCGGCTGATCCGTTGAGGGAACCGACAGACTGACGATACCGAGCACGAGCAACGCGAAAATACCGTAGCTACTGACGAGTAACAGCGTGCGGCGCACGAGGGGAGAAGACAGCATCCGATGGTCCGTTAGTTGACGCTTGATTTCAAGTCGACGTATGCTAGCCGCAATGCCCGACCGACTGAAGCATCACCTGATCAAGGAACCGTATGATGATCCGAAACGTGCAAAGTTTTTGCGTGACTGCTGCGATTTTGACTGGCCTTGCCGGTCCGACGTTCGCTCAAACCGCGGTCGATCTGAAAATCGGAGATCCGGCGCCAGCATTTGAGGCGAAAGACGATTCGGGAAAAGAATGGAAATCGACCGAGCACGTTGGCAAGAAGGTTGTCGTTGTTTATTTCTATCCCGCCGACATGACGCCCGGCTGTACGAAGCAGGCGTGCGCCTTTCGTGACGACATGAAATCGCTCACAGATAAAGGAGTTGAAGTCGTGGGTGTCAGCAGTGATTCCGTCAGGAATCATCGGTTGTTCAAAAAGGCACACGAATTGAACTTTGCATTGTTGGCCGACACCGACGGGACCGTCGCCGGAAAATTTGGAGTCCAGGTGACGCCGGGTGAAAAAACAGTCAAAGCAACGATCGATGGAAAAGAGGAAGTCCTGACGCGATCAATGACAACAGCACGTTGGACGTTCGTCATCGACAAAGAGGGGAAAATTGCCTCTAAAAACACGACCGTCAAAGCCGCCGAAGACAGCAAGGCAATCCTTGACGTGATCGAAAAACTGAAGTGAATCCAGCCGCAACCAGATCCTGACAAAGAGCGGCATTTTTTCGGCAGGAACAGGGTATTGAAAATACCCGCAAATCGAAGAATACAAACTGTTTTACTGGACGCAAGGATGAACTGCTTTGGACCAACTTCTGACCGGCATTCATCAATTCCATACGAATATCTTCAATCACGAACGCGAGTTTTATGCCAATCTTGCGTCGGGACAACACCCGAGTATTCTTTTCATCAGTTGCTCGGATTCGCGTGTCGATCCGTCAATCATCACTCAGGCTCAACTCGGCGATTTATTTGTTTTGCGTAATGCAGGCAATATTGTTCCGTGTCACGGAGCGTCCAACGGGGGAGAACCGGCAACCATCGAATACGCCGTGTCAGCATTGGATGTCAAAGACATCGTTATTTGCGGACACACAGGTTGCGGAGCAATCCAGGCAATGCTCGACCCGAAAAAAATGGAAAAGCTGCCACTTGTCAAGAGTTGGCTGGGCCATGCCGAAGCGACGCGTCAAATCGTTGCCGAAAACTACTCGCAGTTTTCCGGTAACGAACTGCTCGAGATCGCGATTCGCGAGCACGTCCTGGTGCAGATTGAGAATTTGCAAACTCACCCGTCGGTCGCTGTCAAATTGCAACGTGGTGATTTGACACTGCATGCGTGGATTTACCGGATGGAGACGGGCGAGGTACTGGCCTATTCGACGGCCGACGGAGGATTTGCTGTTCTGACCGATCTCGATCCGCAAGAGGCCAGCGAACGCAATGTTGCCAATCACCGAAAAGCAAAGCCCGGTTTTAAAGGGTTGAAGCGTCCCGGAAAGAATGTTTCGCGGTAAGTGGCATCGAGGGGAACGAGGCAGTACGCTAACGGTTCACGATTCAGCAAGATCGTATCGACGCCTTTGCGTTCCCGCCCTCGCCGGTACGCTCGGCAGCAACTCAAGTTGGACACTATGCAGCGTAATCCTTGCCGGGACCAAAGCGACTTGCGGTTCGCGTTCGTTTGTTTATTCGTCGTTTCACTCGCAGGCGACTGTGCGACTGCCTTCGGTCAGTCGCCGCCAGTCGCTTTGACAACACCTGCCAGCAACGAATCCGACGCCGGTGCAGCCAATGCGCCCCAGCCACCGGTGCTTCCCGAGTTCCGGTTCACGGTCGCATGGGTTTCTGCGAGCGGAACCTATTGCTATGTCCCCGGAAAATGGGGTGAACTTCATCTGAACCTTGTCAATGCGCGGGCCGAACCGCGCGAACTGATGTGCGCGACATATTTTGACGATCGGCAAACTCTGCAATTTGCCCGCAAGATTGTTGTACCACCGCGTTCACGGTTACAGGTAACACACCCGGCTATGGTCCCGACCTTTGACATGGCCCGAGGCCGAACTGCCAATCTGCATACGCTCATTTTTGACATGACCGAAGGGACCGAGGTTCTGGTCAAAAGCGGTTCGGGACAAATGCTTCACGACGGAGCGTTGCTGGTCACTCACCGAACGCGAAATACGGCGGTCATCGAGACTTCTCGAGAGGAACTCGATATCCCTGCGCAGGAAGTCGTTAATCTGATCGAGGCCGTTCGTGTCAGTCAGCAACTCGAGAAAACCTTTTCGATTTTACTCGATACGTTTCTGCCTTCCGATGAGAGTGGCCTGAGTGCTTTTGACCAGATTGTGATCGTCGATAACCGGATTGCAACGGACCTCGCCGCAGTTTCAGCGTTACGTCATTGGGTGAGCGCCGGGGGGCAACTTTGGGTCATGCTTGACCGGGCGGATCCGATCGTCCTGGAAACACTGTTCGGAGACGATTTTGCACTGAATGTCATCGACCGCGTTGGACTGACCACTGTTCAGGTTGACAGACCACCGACACTGGCCGACCCCGTCGTTGCGACCGGAGAATCGATTGATTATGAACAGCCGATCGACCTTGTTCGAGTGGAAGTTTCGGGCGTCGACATCATGCATACGGTCAACGGCTGGCCAGCAGCCATGGTGAAGCGATACGGGGAAGGTCGCATCTTTGTCACAACCCTCGGCGCGCGAGCGTGGGTCAAACGTCGCATTGATAGCCAGCCTCAATCGAACGATCTCGTAAAAGTTTCTGCGTTCAATCCAACGCCGCCGATGAACGATTTTGCAGCCGAATTCATGCGTCAGCGCGAACCCGAATTGTTGCCGGAATCGGCGACCGAGCCACTGGTACGTGATTATGTCGGCTATTCGATCCCTTCCTGGGGTCTGGTTGTCGGGACATTGATCTTCTTTTCAGCAACGCTGGTGATCGCGGGAATCTGTCTTGCCAGAATCAACCGGCTCGAATACCTGAGCGGAATTGGAACTCTGCTTGCGATCGTTGCGGGACTTGTTCTGCTTTCAGTCGGTCGAATGTATCGACACGCCATCCCCGGGACGATCGCAAGTATTCAACTGGTGCAAGGAATGCCCGGTACCGACGGCGTGCAGGATCGCGGAACCGTTGCTGTCTACCATCCTGAAGGAAGTGCCGCTCCGGTACGTGTAACCCG
>JANXOO010001517.1 GCA_025353525.1 Schlesneria sp.
CTCGTGGCAACGCCGAAGATGAACGATGTCGCCGGAAAGTCGACGCCCGTCGCCAACCAGTTCAATGTCGCCGTCGCGGCTGATGTACCGCCAGGAAACTACGAAGTTCGCACGATCGGTTTTTATGGTATTAGCAACCCGCGAACTTTTGTCGTTGGCGTTCAAAAGGAATTCAACGAAACTGAACCGAATAACGCGCGCGAGCAAGCCGTCGCTGCCGAATTGAATCAGACCGTCAACGGACGGGTCAACGGAGCGACCGATGTCGACTGGTACAAATTCACCGGAAACGCCGGACAGCGCGTGCTCGTTAATTGCGTGGCCCGGCGGCTGGATTCAAAACTCGACGCCGCGATCGACTTCTACAATTCCCTGGGAAAGCGACTCGATTTCGCTCGAAGGAATCTGGCAAGCCAGGACGCGCTCCTCGATCTGACATTGCCGGCAGACGGACAATACTTCGTCAAAGTTTACGACTTCACCTATGCAGGCGGCGAAGACTACCCCTACCGCCTGATGTTTTCGACCGGTCCCTTTATCGATTTTGTGATTCCCTCAGCAGGGGTTCCAGGCTCGAATGCTCAGTACACACTTTACGGGCGAAACTTGCCGGGGGGACAACCGTCCGGCATCGTCTCCCACAATCGATCACTCGATAAACTGACGGTCAACATCCCGTTACCTTCGGTCGCAGACACGCTCGATCCGAAACTGGTACTGGAACCCTTTTCGGCAGGAATCGACGCAGTCCCCTATTCTGTCAATTCGCCAACCGGACCTTCGAACGTCGTCATGATCCAGCTCAGCGCGACCGTTCCTGTCCTGGAAGTCGAACCGAACGATAAAGTTTTGCAGGCACAAAAGATCACCATTCCCGTCGAAATTTCGGGACAATTCCAGTCTCGTGGCGATGTCGATTGTTTTCAGTTTGATGTGAAAGCAAAAGAAGCGTTCTGGATCGAAGTGATTGCCCACCGGGCGGGTGCCGCAATCGATCCGGTGCTTGTGATCGATCAGGTGAAGGCCAATGATAAAGGCGAAGAAACACTGACGCGGATCAGCGCGTTGGACGATGATCCAAGCAACCCTCTGGCGAACCTGTTCGATACCGTCAACGACGATAACGCCGTCAAATTTGTGGCACCCGCTGATGGCCTCTTTCGTATCACGCTACGCGAACGTTATGGCAATTCGAAGCAGGATCTCGGAGTTTATCGACTGATCGTCCGCAAGGAATCGCCTGATTTCCGTGTGGCGGCGGTGGCAACGACGCTGATGCCGCCCGGGCAGCGACAGGCCATTCCGTCGGGAATCACCCTGCGTCGAGGTGACAATTTTCCAATCCACGTCGTCGCGTTTCGTCGAGACGGGTTCGCCGGTCCGATTACGGTGACCGCCGAAGGGTTGCCGCCAGGGGTCACCTGTCGCGACGTCAGCATCGGTTCTGCACCGAGTAGCGGAGTGCTGGTCTTCTCGTCAGCCGAAGATGCCCCGGCATGGGCGGGAACAATTCGACTGGTCTCCAAAGCGAGAATCGACGATCCGGTCGCCCTCGAGGCATTGACTGCTGCCAAAGCGACGGAAAAGGCTGCTGCAGATGCTTTGGCTGCAGCAGTCACCGGGCTCGTCAAACCGACTGAAGAGCTTGCCAAGGCAAACGAAGCACTCGTCGCCGCGAAGGCAGAACTGGTTGCGATGCCCGACAACGAAGCGATCAAGAAAAAGGTCGAGGATGCCGGAGCCAAAGTCACGGCAGTGGCGGCCGCTCATCAAACGGCGGCAGGCGCTCGCACGGCCGCCGAGACAAAACTGAACGAATCAAAGGCCGCAACACAGCAGACAGAAGCCGCAAAAGAAGCGGCCGCGCGCGAGGTGACCCATCCCGCCCGGTATGGAACCGTCGTCTGGGGCGCACCGCAGCCGAATATCCCCGGTGATGCCCGTGTCGCCCAGTCAATCGAACTGTCGATTATGGACGAACTGTCGCCCTGGCAAATCACGACGGACATCCATCGCATCGATGCTAACCATAACCGGCAGATTCTTGTCCCTGTCAAAATTGTGCGGCGCAACGGTTTTGATCAACCAGTCAATATCACCGTTCAGGGTCAACCCCCGAACGCGCAAGTCGAGAACAAACCGATTGCAAAGGACAAGAGCGATGAACTGTTTCGGTTTTTCGTTCCACCCAATACGCCGGTCGGAACGTACGTGACATACCTGACCGGACAAGCGGCGGTTTCGTACCGCAAGAATCCGGCAAAAGCAGATCGGATGAAGGCCGAATTCACGGCGGCTGAACAGGTTGCCAATGCCGCCGGTGAATTGCTGAAGACTGCTACCACGACGAAAGATGCCGCCGTCAAAAAGGCCGCAGACGATGCCGCAAACTTCAAAAAACTGACGGAAGCGAAACAACAGTCGGATAAAGCGTTGGCCGATGCACTCACCAATGAAAAGGCGGCAACGGAAGGACTGAAGGCTGCCGCAGACAATGCGGACCTCAAGGCAGTGGCGGAAAAAAAGTTAGCCGACGCTTTGGCGGCAACAAAGGGAGCCACCGATGCGCAAGTTAATGCAGAGAAGTCCCGCGTCGATGCGGAATCAGCGGCGAAACAGGCAGACGATGCGAAAAACAAATCGGAAGCGGAACTGAAAACCGCCGACGACAAGAACAAGGCCGCGATTGCAGAAAAAACGGCAGCCGATCAGCGATTTAAAGCAGCCGACAATTATGCCAAAGCGGCCAACATCAACTTCCATCCGTCGACAACGCCAATCGTCATTACAGTGAAACAGGCTCCTTGTACATTGACCGCGAATCCTTCGGACGGCGGCAACATCAAGATCGGGGCGAAAATCGACATCAAATGCGACATCAAGCGGCAAAACGGCTTTACCGGTCCGGTCACATTGTCCCTGCCCCTCCCTGCAAACGTTGTAGGTATTAAAGCAGAACCGGTCACAATCCCAATTGATCAAACGGGTGCCACGTTGTCCGTGGAAGCGGCAGCCGATGCACCTGAAGCACAGCTCGCCAATATGGTTGTGCGCGCTACCTCGCAATTTGAGGGTGAGGCTGCGGTCGACCAACCGGTGACACTGAAAGTAGTGAAATGAGAAATTACGAACGCATTTCCAATCGATCGGCAAATTTGATCCCGGACGACTTCGGCGATCGCCGTGGAACTCATGCACGCCAGCAGCCGTTCTCAAACCGCCAAAACATGTCAGACCGTCCGAAAGCAACCGGCCTTGACAGGACAGGTCATCCGTTATGTATCTCCAGCGTCGTGACGTTGATTCTGACATCAATTTGTGTCGCTTGCGTGTCCGCGCAGGAGGCCGCTAAACCCCCAAAGATCGAACCCGTCGCTGCCAACCTTGGACGGTTGGTCGACTTTGAACGGGATATCCAACCGATTCTCGACGAAAAATGCGTTGCCTGCCACAACGTGGCGATCGCTGAAAGCAAGCTGGTCCTGGAAGATGTCCCGGCAATCCTGAAAGGTGGCAAACGCGGAACGGCGGTCGTGCCGAAAGATGTCGAAAAAAGTCTGATCTATCAGGTGGCCTCGCGCGCTGTCGCCCCGGCGATGCCGCCGCTGCCGAATAAAGCGTCTGCCTCGGCTGTCACACCACAAGAACTCGGCCTGTTGAAAAAATGGATTGAAGAAGGAGCCTCTGCCGGTTCCGGCGCGGGACAACACATCGTTCCGTGGCAGGCAATTCCGTCAAATATGCACGCGATTTACAGCGTGGCTCTTTCGACCTGGGGACGATGGGCAGCCTGTGGGCGCGCGAACCAGATCGATCTGTACGACGTTTCCACCGGCGACTATGTGACCCGACTCCAGGATCCGGCACTACTCGAAATCAAACAGGGCGACAAACCGTTCTATCCCCACGGAGCCGCTCATCGTGACTTCGTTCACGCCCTGGCGTTTCATCCCGACGGCAATCTTCTTGCATCGTCAGGTTACCGTGAAGTGAAACTTTGGCAACGCACGGCCAACCTTCAACTGGCCAATTTTCAGCAAGACCAGTCCGTCACTTCGATCGGTGTTTCACCCGATGGAAAATGGCTGGCAATGGGGCGTGCTGACAACTCCATCGCCGTTCAAAATCTGAGCGATCCCAACGGAAAAAGATTGTTCGCGGGGCATGCGGGCCCCGTAACGGCAGTGCAGTTTTCTGCCGATTCGAAAAAACTCTTCAGCGGTTCAAAGGACAAGACACTCAGGCAATGGACCGTGGCTGATGGTCAACAATCCGGTCAGCTTG
This sequence comes from Schlesneria sp., assembly GCA_025353525.1. Taxonomy (GTDB): domain Bacteria; phylum Planctomycetota; class Planctomycetia; order Planctomycetales; family Planctomycetaceae; genus Schlesneria. Next base: position 4,285 of record JANXOO010001517.1, read on the forward strand.
AAACGCCCCATGAAGTGACCTGCCTGACGTTGAATTCAGATGGAACCCGGATTTTTTCCGGGCATGCAGGCGATCATTTCATTCGCGGCTGGTCCCTTCCCTTTGAAGCACCGAAGCCTGCCGAAGGAGATAAACCGGCTGAACCCGTCAAACCGGTTGTTGAAATGAAGGGCCACGGAGCCGCCGTAGCTGCGGTTGCCTTGCTCGTTCCCGCCGGAACACAGATCGTGAGTGCCAGTGCCGATGCGACATGGCGCGTGTGGGAAATTGCCAACGGAAATCAGGTACGAGCCCAAAACCACGGTGCGGCCATCACCGCACTTTCCGTAAAAAACGATGGGCAGCTCCTTGTCACTGCTGGCGCCAACAACATGGCCCGACTTTGGAAAATCGACGGGAATCCAGTGGCAGAGCTGAAAGGCAACATCGCGGCACAGCGCAACATATTCAAGCTGACCGATGATGATCTGGTGGCAAAATCGCGAGTTCAGATTGCTGATGCCAGCTTCAAAGCTTCTGAAAAGAATTTCACAGAGCGGGAAGAGGCGACCAAAAAGAGCATCGAACAGAAAACCGCGATGGAAAAGACTCTGGCTGAGGCGAAGCCGAAAGAACAAACGGCGATCGCAGCTGTCGTCGCCGCGAAAGCCGAATTGGCGGCAAAAGCTGACGACGAAGCCCTGAAGAAAAAAACGACCGAAGCCGAAGCCGCCGCGGCCAAAGAAACCGAAGCTGTGAAAAAGGCACAAGAAGCCTTCGATGCCGCCGCGAAAGCCGTCGTGCAATCGGAAAAGGGGCAGCAGACAGCCGACGAGCAACAGAAACAAATCAAAATCTCGCTCGATCGGGAAACGGAACTCGCCAAACAGGCTGAAGCGGCCATCAATCAGGCAAAGGCCGAACTTCCTGCGCTCGACGGCAAGCCCGTGAAAGCGGTGACTTATGTCGCTGATGGCAAACTGATCGCCACCGCCGGAGACGATGGAACAATCCGATTGTGGAGCGGCACGACTGGCAATCCTCTCGAAGAAATGTCCGGACTCATGTCGTCCGTCGGACTGCTTGCCTCGGGCCCGAACCGGATGCTGGTCGCCGCTGCAGAGAATAAACAGGTCGTTGCGTGGGATTCAAATCCGGAATGGAAACTGGCGGCGACGCTCGGCCCTGCCCCGGAAAACAGACTCGACCTTGCGAAATCCCTGTTTTCCAACCGCGTCCTGTCGCTTGCGTTCAGCCCGAACGGGCAATTCCTTGCCACAGGCGGCGGCGAACCGTCACGTAGCGGCGAGTTGATGCTGTGGAACGTCGAGACCCGCACGATGGCACGTCAGATCCCTGACGCACACAGCGACACCGTCTTTGGCCTCGACTTCTCGCGAGACGGGAAGTATCTGGTCTCGGGAGGCGCTGACAAGTTCGTCAAACAATTTGAAGTTGAGACCGGGAAACTGATCCGGTCGTACGAAGGACACACGCATCATGTATTGGGGGTGAGCTGGAAAGGCGATAGCAGCCGCATTGCGAGTGCCGGAGCCGACAACACGATCAAGGTGTGGAACGTCGAGACGGGCGAACAGCACCGCACCATCCAGAATTATACAAAGCAGGTCACATCGATCCGGTACATCGGTGCCAGCGATAATCTGATCAGTGGCAGCGGCGACAAGACAGTCAAGATGCACCGCTCGAATGACGGTGGCAACTATCGCAATTTCGCCGGTTCCGTCGACTTCGTCTATTCAGTCGCCGTGACGCGC
>JANXOO010001532.1 GCA_025353525.1 Schlesneria sp.
AAGTCGGTCGAGCCGATTCTTCAGCGACTGAAACTTGATCGCCATTCCTGGTGCGAGTTGGTCGGCAGTTTCGGTAAGCGTTTCTTCCATGTCGCGGGTGAGCCCACGACAATCGACGCAACGACCAGTCGCCTGAGTCAACACCGGTACTACATCCCCAGTGAGACTCGCATTCTCTACAGCGAGATCAAACCCCGTCGCGCCACTCCCGCCTGACGAATTGCGGTTTGTTCTCCCTTCGCCACGCCAATTCTCCGCAGCACCCAATCATGCGGGAAGCATTCTCGCGCACTCGCCAGCCCGTTCGGCAACCGGTTCCGCATCACGACGCCTTTGATCTATGCCGATTGACGTACTCCGCAGGAAATGATCGGCGAATTTCCAATTCCCTGCGTCCATGCCCCCTGATAGACTTGAACACGCCAAAAACATTCGTCGCGTGTCCCCGTTTTCATAGAAATGTCGATCGAGGGCGCAAAGTACATCGGCGTTCCCTGCCATCGCAGTTTGCAGGATCGGGTCGTCGTCTGGATCGCGTACAATCACGGAAACCAGGTCTTGCATCGACGGATGTACGAGCGTTGACGCTGTTTCCAGGCTCGCCAGGAACTCGGCAACGATTTCGTCGGAAAGCTGCATGGCGGTTCGTCAACGCGGGTAATGGAAGACGCGGCGAAGTTCGATCAACAGCGTCAGAGAGACAATCAGGTCATGCGCCTGGTCGCGAATGACTTGCAAGAGCGCACCGGCTGCGGCATGCGGACGAGCGGCGGCTCTGACGAGAATATTCGTGTCGCAAACGATTCTCTTGAACGTAGCGGCTCATAAGAGGGTCGCGCATGCTTCATGGCTTCGTTCAGGAGTTCGTTCGCTTGCTCGTCACCGAGGGGGCCGAGCCTGTTCGCCGATCACATTTAACGATTGGGTGAGGCGACCCCAAGCTGTCGAGCGATCACTGCCTTCTGGAGCGGCATGTGCGTGAACCACCATAAGAAAGACATTCTCCGTCGGTTCGATGCGACAGCCGAAAAGCCGACCAACAGTGGCACGGCCTTCGTCGTCGAGATTCGCTTCGAGCAACTTGACGTTGTCCATTTGCCCCTCTTGTTTGGTCGGTTGTCGCATATCGCTGTTGTACACAAAGTCGGAACTGATGCTTGACGCGGCGAAACGCCTGATCGGTTCCTTTCATCGATCTGCACTGTAGCAGTTGGCCGTTACGGCCAGAAAATTCTGCGTCAAGCGCCTCGTCGTGCCTCCGGACACGATCACACCGGGACGCGTTCGCCTGTTGCTCGTGGATCATTTTGGAAATGCCCATGGCGATTCGCCAAGATGTTGCCCGCTTCGGGGTTGATCAGGCGCGGACCCTTGTGGTGCGGGCAATGTCGCGGCGGCGGCCGTGACGGTTGCCACTCCAGGCGGGGTTCGACTTTTCGGCTGTCCCAGGCCGAGTTGAAGTCTGATCTCCGATCACCGTCCGCTGCCTTCCTGATCGCCTTCTTTGGCGATCGCGCGGCGGACCCATTTTCCTGCGGCCGAACGTCGTTGGCGATCAGAGATTGCGGTCTTTCTCATGAGCATAGATCCAATCCGGCGGCATGTCTGACGGAATCGCTCAGCGTTGTCCGCGACATCAGCAACCTGCGACAATTATTCATGCGCCAGTCTTTACTCAGGCAAAGGTTTTCCTTTGGTTTCCGGTGCGAGCCAGATCAGCAGCATTCCTGCGATATAGACGCAGCAAACGTAACTGCATGCGACCGGATATCCCCCTTTCAATCCGGCATACGTTTGGTGATGATCGACAAGTGTGAGCAATGATCCGACCTGCAGAGTGCCAATCGCAGCCAGTATTCTGCCGAAATTGAAGCTGAAGCCCTGACCCGTGGCACGCACCTTCGTCGAGAATAACTCGGGAAGGTACAACGGCAGCCATCCATAAAAAGAAGCTGTACACGCCCCAAGGACAAACGCTGCAACGAGGAACTGTTCGCCAAATGCCGAATGACACTGGTAAAACCAAAGCACCGACACAATCGACAACAGGCACAACACACAATAGGAGATTCGCCTGCCCAGCCAATCGCCCAGCAAGGCTGCCAGAATTGTCCCCAGGACCGCTCCCAACGCTGTCGCCATTTGTGTGTATTCTCTCGGATTCTTCCGGATCGCTTCCTTGAACCACGTTGGAACGAGACTCGCTATGAACGAGGTCGTTTCCAGAGAACCTTCGACTTGTGTTTGAACGGTCGGATCTTTTGGATTGACTTTCTGAGTCAACTGCCCTGCCCATGTGACTGACCACTGTGTCGATCCCCAGGTTCCGATCAACGCAATGCCACTGAGGCATGCACCCAGAAACATCCGACGGATTGTGCGTCCGGTTTCGTTGTTTGCTACCGACGATTCCGCAAATGTCCGCTGCAAAAATCGCCATGCGGGGTAAATGTATCCTGCCATGGCGATTGCCAGTCCGATCACTGTTCCGGAAACGCGCCCGACAAGGTTGACTCGTTCGTCGGCCCAGACCCAAACGATCAGGCACGGACCAATCGCTCCGACGAGCACTCCCAGCAGGTCCGATGTGACCCAGTTGGAAGTCGAGCCGCGTCCCCGTTCAAGTTCCCATTTGGCCGATTCAGGCACAAAGATCCGGAAAAAAAACGTCAGTCCGGCAGGTAGCGTTCCGAGCATCATCATCAGCCGCCAGCCTTTGTTGGCGACGAGCATTTTGACGGTCTCGTCCGGCAGCCCGAGTCCACCGAGCCATGTTTCGCACTGCGACAGGATCGCAGTAAGGCCGATCCCGATCACTCCAACGAGAAGATAACCCATATTGGCGGCGGCACCGATTAACCCCGCCATAAGGGCTCGCGAACGATTGGGCCAGACTTCCATCACCAGCGCGACCCCGAGTGACCATTCTCCTCCCATTCCGAGTGCTGCTATGAATCGAAGCACGCCCAATTGCAGTGGCGTTTGAGCGAACCCGCAGAGACCGGTAAACAGGGCGTAGGTAAGTACGCTAAGGCTCATCGCCCGAACGCGACCAATCCTGTCACCCAGCCAGCCAAACAGCACTCCACCCGTCGCAGCACCGACCAGAAAAACAGCAAGTACCACCCCGAAAAAAAGGCCGACCTGCTTTTCGGTGACGGATGCCGCGCCAGCAGGTCCTGAAAGCAGATCCTGGATCGCGGCGCGTCCGACCATCGAGAACACGCCCATTTCCGCACCGTCGAACATCCAGCCGAGAAGTGCTGCGATCAGGGCCATCCATTGCCCGAAACCGGTTCCCACGCCAGCGGTCGGAGACAAAGCCCTGTCGGAACCTGCATAGCGACCACTGTCGCGTGAATTCAGTGGGTTCAAATCAAGCCCCTTCTTACGGAACGGACACCTGGGTCTGGTTGTATCACGATTGTGGGGCGACCCGGTCGTAAAGGCAAATGAAACAGAGTCATGACAGCCGAAAGCAAGTTTCTGCTTGACCTCCCTCTTCAGCCAAACCTATGATCCGGGAGGCGAATGGTGCGGAATCAACGACTTGTTTCCTGATATTCCGATTGTAAGGGTTCCACAGGGGCCAAACGCGAACTTTCCGTACAATTCCGGGGCCTTTGGAGTTCGACTTCTCGAAGCCGGTGTGGCGACTGGCACAACAGAACCGGTGGAATCGCGTTCACAATAACTTGAGAGAATCTGCTGTCGATTTCGTCGACGTCAGGTC
>JANXOO010000011.1 GCA_025353525.1 Schlesneria sp.
ATAAGTCCGAGGGCTTACGCCGCTCGGCTCGCCAGGATGCTCGTTCTGCTGTGTTTTTCAATCTAAAAATCCTTCACAGCGTTGCCCGCTGAGGCCAATCGGGGGAAGGTTGCAGTCTAGCAAAACCCTGGAATCAAATCACTTAACCCGATTCGGCCGCGAGAAACAGCCTGGTTGCAGAGCGATTTGACAGGTCGCGAGCCTGGGCTGCCGATGTGTCGAGAGATAACGCGATCGACACCGTCCAGCGACCGTCGGCGGGTGCAAGAAATTCCCAGTGCGGAGTCACCGAACAACTTTGATGTACCAGCTCAAACCCGCTTTCTGACTGGCTGACTGTCTGGATGGGTTGAGTCCAGAAGCTGGTGGGCCGGTCGACTTCGAGCGAGACATCCAAACCAAGCCATTCGTCGACGAGGCCGATTCGGGACAATGGTGCCGTCGCATGCAATGTTTCTAGCGGGCCGAGATTCTGACCGTATTCATCGTAGAAGTACCGGTCATTGGCTCCAGCCGCCATCGCAGCAAAGTTGAATTCGACTCCAAAGTGGATTGGCAAGCCAGCGGGCAAGTTTTCCAGAACGTAGGTCACTTCGAGCGATCCACCCTGTCGGGAAGCGAGCGCCACGGTTTTCGAGACATTGACCTGAAACGGTCCCATTTTGCCTTCGCGCCACTGGATCGCTTCGACCCGTTCGTCGGATCGACGGATCCGGGACAAATAGACTCCTTCTGTAAAGTCGCCGAGTTGTCCTTGACCTTTGATAAAGCTTTCGTGTGTCAGGCCCGGTTGCAGAAAGTGATCGACGAGACTCTTTCGGGGCCATGGGTCGTATTGAAGCTTCTGGTCAAGATTCGGCTGTTTGAAGCGAATTCCGCCCTTCGGATCGACTCCCCCACCACCGTTGGTGCTCGTCGCCTGGCTGGCATTCTCGCGAATGCGATCATGATACGGCTCGGCTCGCCTGTTGAGCGTTGCCAGCAGATTCGTGCGGATCTGGCGGGAATCAAGTTCGTACAGGTGCCCTCCTTTTCCCGGTGCAAGGAATGCGACGAGCCGATCACCCGACAGTCGGATTTCTTTCCGTGCGTCCAGGTTGTAGTCGTCCGCCTGAATGTCGACCCAACGTCCACGTCGGCCTGCGGCCCGTTCCAGTAGTGAATCGGCAGAAATCAGGCTTCCATAAATCGCGTTTCGCAAATGGGGCAAGTACAACCCGCCGAATGCACCGTGCCAGTAGGGGCAATTGCACTGACCGCGATAAAGTTCCCGACGCGCTTCGTTGACAAGCTGTGTCGCAGGACCAGGCACTGTGGTTGCGGAAATATCCTCCAGCCGACGGCTGACCTGAATCATCCTCGCGTACATTTCGTTGGCTTCCGGGTATTTCACCAGAAAATTGCGCCAGAATCCGGCGCGAACAAACTGTCGCATGGCATGCCAGTCGTGCCTTTGTTCATTGGCGGTGACCAGATTGCGATAGTGCGTCTGTTTTTCCGTTGGTAATGCCCATTCTGTCATTTCGCGATAGCTGGCGTCCGGAAGGTAAATTCGACCGACGGGCGAAACATTGTCGACCGCCTCGGCCATCGTTGTCACTCGCAACCATTGACTGTTTTCGCGGAGCGAGGTGAAGAAACGTCGCAGCCAACCATCGCGATAGACGTGGTCGTACGAACCCGGCCAGACTCCGAATTTTTCACCGTCATCACCGAAGACGAGTACTGCGTTGGTAAAGCGGTCGGCGATACTGCGGCAATGATTAATGAGGTCGTTGGGGTCGGCGTATGGAATCAGGTACCGTAACCGTTCGCTCCCCGCAAACACTTTCAATAATCGGCCACTCTCTTCAGTCAGGTAGAATCCGGTCAACTCATCGTCATTGAGGCCGGCGACTCGAAAGTGGGTGTCATCGAGCAGCGTATATTCAATCCCCGCTTCGGCGATGTCGCCCGCGAACGACTGTTCCCAAACCCTTTCAGGAACCCACATCCCGCGAATCCGGGTCTCGAACAACTGTTCAAGATGCCGTTTGTAGAGCTGAATCTGGCCGATTCGGTCGCGACGAGGGATGGCTGACAGGATTGGCTCGTAGTACGGACCGCCGAGTAATTCGACCTGACCTCGTTTGACCAGTTCACGAACCCGATCGATATATTCAGGATGATGACTGGCGAGCCAGTCGAGCAGGCTTCCCGAAAAATGGAGCACAATCGGAAGGTCGGGAAAGTCCTGGAGGACGTTGAGGAACGGAACATAACTTTCCTGAAACGCCGCTTCAAACACTCCATCGAAATTGCCGACGGGCTGGTGATTGTGCAGAGTCAGAATCAATCGCACATTGCCACTCATACTTTGCGCCTTGTCGTTTCAGAGTCAGAGTCATTTCGAATTCGGATCGAACTTGCAAAACGCCGTTTTTCTGCCAACCGGTTTCCTGCCAGCCAATTGTGCCGGTCACGGATCGGGTTACCAATTGAATCCGGTTCGGGCACTTCCAGCGTGAAAAACCGGCAGCGTGAAAAACCGGAACCAGGCGTTTCAATCCGCAAAATCGTCATTTTTCACGACAAGCTCTACCGAAACTCGTGTCATCGAACGGGTACAATACAATCTTGTGGAAAACTGCATAGCGCAAACCCCGAAAAGTCAGACGGTTACAGCGACGTTTCAGGCAATTCCGTCCGCAAGTGGGCGGAGAGCAATTTTGGTGCGAAGTCGTTCGGAAATCCGTTTGTTGATGGAATGACTGAAGAAATCGCGTCATAATGTCGTCGTTGGACAAACCCGTATCCCTCCTGCCAAACTGATCCCGCCTGATTCCTGATTACCCAGCTTGTCTGTTGAACATATGATTATTCGCAAGGTGCTCGCTCTTCGAGGTCCGAATATCTGGTCCCGGCATACTGTGCTGGAGGCCTGGGTGGATCTGGGTGCCCTCAAAGACACGTCGTCAGCACAGATTCCCGGTTTCAATGACCGATTGATGGCCTGGTTGCCGTCGCTGGTCGAACATCGATGCAGCGTCGGCGAACGCGGCGGTTTCTTTCAGCGGCTGCGATGGGGAACGTATCTCGCTCATATCCTCGAACACGCGACTCTTGAACTTCAAACGCTGTGCGGCACCCCGGTCGGATACGGTCGCGCCCGCGAGACGACGGAAGACGGTCTGTTCAAAGTCGCGATCAGGTATCAGGAAGAGACTCTCGGTCGCGCATGTCTCGATACGGCGCGTGAATTGCTGATGTCCGCCGTGTTCGATCTTCCGTTCGACGTGGAATTGCATTTGAAGCGATTGCGGGAACTGGCCGACCGGATATGTCTCGGCCCCAGCACCACCGCGATCGTTGACGCCGCGCGAGCACGGAATATACCGGCGAGACGGCTGAACGTGGGCAGTCTGGTTCAGTTCGGTCAGGGGAAAAAGCAGCGACGAATCTGGACGGCAGAGACCGACTTCACCAGTGCCATCGCCGAATCGATCGCTCAGGACAAGCAGTTGACGAAAACGATGCTGTCAGCAGCAGGGATTCCGATCCCGGAAGGGCGCGAAGTCGAAAGCGCCGACGACGCATGGGAAGCGGCAAAAGATATTGAAGGTCCCGTCGTTGTCAAACCCGTCGACGGCAACCACGGACGCGGCGTTTGCATGGACCTGACAGACGAGCAACAGGTGAAGTTGGCCTATGATGAGGCACTCAAGGAAGGTTCGGGGGTGATCGTTGAACGATTTGCCCGAGGTTCCGAGCATCGGTTGCTGGTTGTCGGTAATAAGCTGATCGCCGCTGCAGCAGGTGACGCTGTCTCGGTCGTTGGCGATGGCACCCACTCGATTCGCGAGTTAATCGAACTTCAGGTCAATTCCGATCCGCGTCGGGGTGACGACGAAAGCAAACCGCTCGATACCGTGCGGGTTTCACCGCCAACGATCATCGAACTGGAAAAACAGGGTTACAAGCCCGATTCGGTTCCGTTGGCAGAAGTGAACGTCATTATTCGCCGGATCGACAATCTGTCGCGGGATGTGACTGATGAGGTTCATCCGTCAATCGTGGAACACGCGGTGATGGCGGCTCAGGTTGTTGGCCTGGATATTGCGGGAATTGACCTCGTTACACAAGACATTTCACGCCCGCTCGAAGAGCAGGGAGGGGTGATTGTCGAAGTCAATGCCGGGCCAGGTTTGCTGATGCATCTGAAGCCGGAAATCGGCAAGCCTCGTCCCGTTGGCGAAGCGATCATCGATCACATGTTCCCTGATCCCGCCGACAACGGGCGAATTCCGGTTGTTGCCGTCACCGGAACGAACGGGAAAACG
>JANXOO010000750.1 GCA_025353525.1 Schlesneria sp.
CGGCGCGGTCGAAGCTGTCGACGGATACGCGAAACCCTTCTGTTCGCAATCGCCCGACAGCATTGGCAATTGTCCCCCACGACTCGCCTGGAATGCATCCCAGGTCGATGATGTCGGCACCTGATCGACGGTAGCGATCCGCCTGACGAATCAGTTCATCAAGAGACAATTTCGGCGCGTGATTGATTTCGGCAAGTATTTCGATGCTGTGATCGACCAGCGACGGGACCGGGCGACCACCTCGCCCAAAGTATTCCGGCAGATCGAACAGGTCTTTGGGACCCGTTTCAAATGGAACTCCGAATCGCTCGGACAGGCTCGCAATAAGTCCGCCACACCAGCCGGGCAAGATGACCCGATTCACTTCGGTGGGGACGGCGAGCTTTCGCTGCACCCAGTCGGCGTGCATCAGGGCGGCGACAGAAATTCCCAGGACTGCAACGTCGTAGTCGAACCCGACATGCTCGGCGAGCGGGCCCAGGATGTTCCGCAACGACGGCTCAGCCAATCGCCCTGTCACAAAAAGAATTCGTTCGCGCGGCATGATTTGAGGCAATTACTGAATTTTGACTTCCGGGGGAACGCCATGTTGTGAATGTCGTTTCAGCAATCTCTGCGGAAACGGGCTTTCGACCAATGCGTCATTACGGGCCGGAAGTATTATAGAGCGGTCCGGGGACGCAGGGACAATCAATTGTCGCGGGCGGGACAGAAGACCGCCCATCGAAACGGCGTTGACGATAGTACGTCTGTTTTCGAAGCCGACTACGCCGCGCGGTTGGCGGCGTTGGCTTCCTGTTGGCTTTGAAATGCACCCTTGCTTTCGATGATCGAACTCGCGTCGAATCGTTTGCCGAAATAAAACTTCTGAGCATTTTCATCGTTCAGGACGGTGGAAGCGTCGCCACTGACCAGAATTCGCCCGGCAAAAACAATATAGCTGCGGTCTGTGATTGTCAGCGTCTCGCGTTCGCGGTGGTCGGTCAGCAGGATTGAAATGCCGCTTGACCGAAGGTCGGCGATAATGTCCTGAATGCTGTGAATCGTGACGGGATCGATCCCCGTAAAAGGCTCGTCCAGCAAAATCAGTTTGGGGCGACTGGCGAGGCAGCGGGCAATTTCCAGCCGGCGTCGCTCGCCCCCCGACAGAGTTCCCGACGTTTGCTTTCGTTTTTCGGTCAGGCCGAACATACCAAGTAACTCGGTGGCTCGTGCCATTCGGTCACGGTACGAGAGTGGCTGGAATTCGAGTACCGCGAAAAGATTCTGCTCGGTCGACAGTTTTCCGAAGACGCTGTCGTTCTGCGGCAGATACCCCATTCCGTGTTGAGCCCGCTTGTAGAGCGGCCAGCGAGTAACATCAACGCCGTTAAACACGACGCGGCCCTCGGTCGGGGTCACAAGTCCGACGGCCATACTGAAGCTGGTCGATTTGCCAGCGCCGTTTGGACCGAGCAATCCGACGACCTCACCGGGATCGACGTGAAATGTCACTCCATCAACAGCTCGCTTGCCGGGAAACTGTTTGACAAGTCCGGTGCATTGCAACAACGACATGATTCGTCCTCCATGACGAAAAATTACTGCTCGCTGTGAAGAATACCGCAGCCATCAAAACACAGATTCGGCACTCTGCACCGGCACCTCTTTTGACGCCCGGCGCTCCTGCTGATGTGAACCTGATTCAGACAGCCCTTTTCATCACATTCAGAGTATATCACGATCGTGGCCAGCGACGTAGAGAAACTTTATCGAATCCGTTTCCATCGCCACCATTGCGGGTAAAACGGAGCCACATATTCCGGATACGTTTCGACGGCGGGTTCGCCGTTTTGGCCTCGATACGGGCTGTGATTGATCAATTTGAAACCTTTTCCGTGATTCAGGAACGGGATTCCGTGCGGCCAATAGATGAAAAATGCCTTTCCAAGTAACGCTTGTCGCGGTACGGCATGGCGGTTTGCTGCGTGCCGTTTTTCATTCGGCCACAGTCGACTGTCCTGGCTGCGCGGGCTGTTATCACCCATCACAAAGAAGTCATCCGGACCAAGAGCCCGAAACGTCGCTTCACGTGAGTGCCGGGCATACATGTTTCCGTATTCGTTCGGATCGCTCAGAACATCGTGTACGCCGATCGATTCAGGCACCTCAGATTCGTGCCATGAATTTCTTCCCGCTTCGTTGGAAACGCTTTCTGCACGATAGTAGATGTCGCGTTGCAGAACGAGATCTGAAACTTTGGCCTTCATCCCGCTGGCGGAAAAACCGGCGGGGACCAGATCTGCTTCTTGTGGTCTTCGATTCACCGGGGCAATGAATTCGGCACCCGTTCCGAACGGGATCAACCCGCTATTAAGCCAGTTGCAGTTCACCCACAGACACAGTCGGTCGTCGACATTTGCGAAGGCGATCGTATACGTTCCCGGCCCACGCACGGGTGTCTGTGCTGTTGCCATTTCAACTTCGGATGGTCCCGTGTCCGATGCGAGGTCTTCATTGCGAGTCAAAGTCGCCTTGCCCGTTGAAACATCGATCCTGCAGCGATACCGACGAACACCTTCGTTGAGTTCCAGAACCAGTTCGGCCTGAGCGTTATTCACGGACGCGATTTCTACAGTGCAATTCAAAGTCAGGTCACCGACCCAGAAACGATCGTCGCCGATATTCAAACTGCGGCCACCGGTGCAGTTATTGTATCCACAGAAGTCGGTGATCAATTGCGGTCGTCGGTCAGGATCATTATCCGCTGAACCGGCCCAGTCGTTCCGGTCAGGAACAAAATGTCGATAGCGAACCCATTTCGCTTCGTCACCAGGTTCGATCGAAAAGCTGCGAGTGGCCGTTTCGTGTTTCCAGCTCTTCTCGTCAAGAACCCATCCGTCGAGTGGTCCGACCGGATGGCTCTTCTGCATCGGAGCCCATCGTTCAGGCCATCCCTTTCCGAGCAAATTGAGCGGCGGTTTTCGATCGTCGTAAACCAGTTGTTGCAGCACCTTTTGTTTGTTCGGATTCTGCTTTCGAAGGATTTCAAACGGATCCTTGTCATTCTTCCTCGCGTAGACATCGCCGCGAGAAATCCGGATTGTCTCGCCAGGCAGTCCCACAAGCCGCTTGATATAGTTCTTTTGCATATCTTCCGGATAGCGGAAGACAATCACGTCCCAACGGTCGGGGTTGCCAATCTGATAGGGAAATTTGTTGACCAGAATCCGATCCCCTTTGAAGACCGGCAGGTCGCGAATTTTGTTGTGGTGTCGACAGTTAGGACAAATCGATTCGTCAAGACGCCGCACCAGATATCCGTCGTCGTCCAGTTCATCGCTGGCTCCGACTTCGTATTTGAAGTGACATTCTTCGCAGACGATATCCTTGTTGCGGCCGAACAATGTCGGTGCCATCGACCCCGTCGGAATGACGAACGCTTCGGCCACGAACGTGCGGAAGAGTAATGCGAGGACGAAGGCAAACGCGATCGATTCGAGCGTTTCGCGCATGGCATCCTGCGGCGGTACTTTGGCTACTGTCTGAGCTTTCGAAGGAGTACCGGTCGCGGTTTTCGATCCGGAAGCGGCGGTCGAACTGGGGCGGCTCATGCAAGTTTTCCAGCAAACGAAAAGGTGGGATCAACCAGCAGATTCAGCAAGGCTCACAGATATCCTGTTCAAAGACAATTCTGCATCAACTGCGATGCTCGTTAATCTTGAAATCCGGTGCGATTTTCTCAGGATACGACACAACTCGTTTCATAAAAAATGCTTACGACCATCGCTGAGCCGTGTCCGGATTGTAGCGAAAACGGTAAAAGTCGAAAATGCTGACTGACGCGACTATTTCAGCCCCAACGTTTTAACGGCGGCAGCGTCGACTTCTTCCAGGTACGCCAACAGGCGATCGCGTTGGCTTGTCAGATGTCTTACACGCAGCAACGATTTGACCCGTGTCGTCAGCTCCAGCCGATTCACGGGTTTCGTCAGGAAATCGTCGGCGCCCGCCTGAACGGCCCGTTCGATATCACCCATTTCAGCAAGTGCCGTCACCATCAGTACAGGAATGTCGCGGGTCAGAGGATCGGCACGCAACTGCTTGCAGACTTCGTATCCGCTCAGCTTCGGCATCATGATGTCGAGTAAAATCAGGTCCGGATGAAATTCCCCGACTTTTTTCAGGGTCTCTTTGCCATCATGCGCCATCGCGATTTCGTATGAGCCGTCGGCAAGGTACGCATCGAGCAACTCGCAATTCTGAAGGTTATCGTCGGCAATCAGGATTTTTGACGTCGCCGCCATGTCGTTCACCATCTGTCAAACAATTGATAAAAGTGTGTCGCCGGAATCCCGGTTCAATCCGGCGGAAGTATAGCCGACCTGCAACCGGAGCGGAATCGGGGCGAGCCTGCGCTGTCCTTTGATCGGCTGCCATCAGTCTGTTCTGAAGCGTCAACTCGGGCTGAAGGCGGTTTTAGTTCGACACCCTCCAGATGGAGTGAAACTCGTTCGCTTGTGCTTCCGAGAACCCGTCAAAAATCCGCCAATACCCGGTGAGGATTGGCAGACGAGGACAATATCCGGACGACTCGACTCGGCAGAAACCGGAATCGTTGATAGAGTTCACACTGCTCGCGCCCAGGAATCAGGCATACATCCGGCGCCGGTTTCCGCAATGTACGCCGCGACATCGTGTGGTGCCTCGCGTCCGGCGGAAGTCCGCCAGTTCCGAATGTCCCGATTCGTGCCGCGCAAAGTAGAACCGGTTGTCGAGTTACCGTTGCAGGGACGCCCATGCCAATTTCTACCCAACGCACGTTACCGTCCGATTTACGCGACATTCAAATTCAGATGGAGGCACTCGCCAAAAGCTACGGGCTCGATTTCTTCGAGACCATTTTCGAAGTTCTGGACCTCGAAGAACTGTGCATGTTCGCAGCCTACGGCGGATTCCCTGTCCGGTATCCTCACTGGCGATTCGGAGCCGAATACGACCAGCTTCTCAAAACCCACATGTACGGCTTGCAACGCATCTATGAAATGGTCATCAACAATGACCCGTGCTATGCGTACTTGCTGAACACGAATGAAATGGTCGATCAGAAACTGGTGATCGCTCATGTTTACGGCCACTGCGATTTCTTCAAGAACAACGCCTGGTTCGGACAGACCAATCGCAGAATGCTCGATCAGATGGCCAATCACGCGACGCGCGTCAGCCAATACGTAGATCGGTTTGGTTTTGAAAAAGTGGAAGAATTTATCGATGCCTGCCTGTCGCTGGAAGACCTGATCGACATGCACTCGATGCACATCAAACGCGCTCCGGATGTTAACCCGCTTCCGCACGCGGCATTACTTCGTGAAGACGACTTCGAATACATGCAAACCGGACGTCTCCCTTCCAAGGGGTATATGGATTCGTTTATCAATCCGCCTGAAGTCCTGGAAAAGGCGGCTCGAGAAAAGCATCAACTGGACGAAGATCGCGAGAAAAAACGATCGTTCCCCGACGAGCCTCAACGTGATGTGCTGCTGTTTTTGCTGGAACACGCACCGCTGAGAGACTGGCAGCATGACATCCTGGCGATCATTCGCGACGAAGCGTACTACTTCGCGCCGCAGGGACAAACCAAGATCATGAACGAAGGGTGGGCCAGTTACTGGCACACGACGCTAATGACCAAACACGGGCTGACCGATGCCGAAGTCATCGACTATGCCGATCATCACAGCGGCACCGTTGCGATGAGTCCCCAGCGGATCAACCCTTACAAAATCGGCATCGAGCTCTACCGCGATATCGAAGAACGCTGGAATCGCGGGCAGTTCGGTGCCGAATACAACGAATGCGACAACTGGCAAGTCAAACAGAAATGGGACAAGCAACTCGGGTTGGGTCGACAGAAGATTTTCGAAGTCCGCCGGATTCACAACGACGTGACATTTATCGACACGTTTCTGACTCCCGAATTTTGCAAAAAACACAAAATGTTTTCGTTCGCATTCAACGACAGCAGTGATAACTACGAAATTGCGTCACGACAGTTTCAGGAAGTCAAACTGCAGTTGCTGAACAGCCTGACGAATCACAGCCGCCCCTTCATCTACGTCGTCGACGCCAATCACCGCAACCGAGGCGAATTGTATTTGCAGCACCAGTTTCAGGGGATCGAGCTGAAGCAGGATTATGCCCAGGATACGCTCCGCAACTTGCATAAATTGTGGGCGAGACCCGTGCACCTGGAATCGGTCATCGACGATAAACCGGCAATCATGTCATTCGACGGAACAAACCATCTTGTGAAAAACAAATGACGAGTCGCGTGAGCGGCGATACATCCGCCTTAGCTACCAGCCGATGTCTTTTGTCAATTCCTGTTGCGCCTTGTGGAGCGCCGCATAGGCCCCGTCAATCGCCATCAATTCGACATGGGTTCCGATTTCCACAAGGCGACCCCGCTCGATCACCATGATGCGATTGGCCTGACGCAACGTGCTGAGTCGATGCGCGATGGCAATCGTCGTCCTGCCCCGCACCAGGTTTTGCAATGCCTGCTGAATTTGTCGTTCGGTCGTCGAATCGAGTGCCGAGGTGGCTTCGTCAAGGATCAGAATTCGCGGGTCGATCAGCAGTGCACGGGCGATACTGATGCGCTGACGCTCGCCGCCGGAAAGTGATTGTCCCCGTTCGCCGACCAGTGAATCGTAACCGTCCGCTAATTGCAGAATGAATTCGTGGGCGCGAGCCGCTTTGGCAGCATCGATAATCTGTGCCTTGGTCGCATTCGGAAGTCCGTAAGCAATGTTCTCGGCGATCGTGCCGTAAAACAGGAACGGGTCCTGCAACACGATGCCGACATTCCTGCGATACTGTTCGATGTTGTAACTGCGAATATCGACGCCGTCCGCCAGAATTGATCCTTCGGCCACATCGAAGAAGCGGCAGACAAGGTTGATCAGCGTGCTTTTGCCTGCTCCGGTATGTCCCACAAGCCCGATCATTTCTCCCGCTTCGATCTTCAGCGAAAAATCCCGAATGACTTTCCGGTTTCCATAACGGAAACCGACGTTACGGAATTCGAGCTCGCCGCGCAGCTTGTCTGCGGGGACCGGTTTTGCCGGTTCGGGGACGCTCGAGACACGATCAAGAATTTCAAAGATTCGCTGCGCGCTGGCGCCCGCGCGTTGTGAAGCGTTCACGATGCGGCTCATCATTTCGAGCTTGCCGTAAAACTCTTTGCACAAAAGCACGACGGCCGTCAGTGCCCCGACTCGAAAAGTCGAGTCGCCGCTGCTGATCAGCCAGACACCGCAGACCCAGACGACAAACACGCCGAGATGATTCAGAAATGCGATCAGAGGCCAGAAAAAAGTCCACAACGAATTCACGCGATTGTTCGAGGTCACGACGAGTTCGTTCGCGACAGAGAATCGTTCGATCTCACGATCCTCCTGCGCAAATGCTTTCACAACCCGAATCCCCGGAATCGTGTCGGCCAATACGCTGGACATCGCCCCCCACGCGCGACTTGACGCCTGGAATCCCGTTTGTAATTTGTCGCGGGCGTAATACATCACCCAGACGATGAACGGAAACGGCAACAGCGCAATCAACGCCACTTTGGGATTCATGGCGAATAATCTGTATGCGACGACAAGTAACAGGATCGAATTCGCAGTGAAGTCGACGATGCTGTCGGACAGAAAAGAGCACAACCGGTCAGAATCGCTGCTGATCCGCGACATCAGGTCGCCAGTTCGCTTGCCGCCGAAATATTCGAGCGATAACTTCTGCAAATGCGAATAAGTCCGCTGCCTCAGGTCACCAGTCACCCTTTCGCTGACCTTCGCCAAAATGGCGCCCTGGCCCCAGCCAAGAAGCCATGCGATGACTGCGGAAAGCAACATCAAAGCCAGATAGTAACTCGCCTGACCCAGCTTTGATTGCTCTTCCTGGGTCTTGACCAGAATTTCGACCAGCGGGTCGGTAATTTCGATCGTCGCGACTGCGGCGATCGATGCCGTTAACGACATGGCGATCGCGACCAGCATCCAAAACGTATGCGGTTTCGCAAATTGCCAAAGCCTGAAAAGGGCCGCCGTGTTGGGTGGCGGTTCGCGCAGCTCTGATTCCGGAACTTCGTCGTCTTCGACCCGAACCGGTTTCGCTCGTAGCGACTTGAGATCGTCAAAGCGGTCGCCGAGGACCAGTGCGGACGGCCCTTGAGCAATCGTGTAGTGCCAATTCGCCAACCGACTGCTGGAACCGAGCAGTTCCAGAGTTCCCAATCCCCCGCGATCCTTCGTCGTCAGTTTGTCGACATCGGCAAGATTCCATTCCTGAATTCCCGATGCCACCGAATGACTGAAGAAACGACGATTCGTCAGGACCAGCAACGTCGTCCGGAAGAAGCGGTCGCGATCGATGTCCGACAACATCGAGGCAAGCACAATTTCACCGCTGGCAAGTTTCTCGGCCACCGGCAATCTTAAGGTAGGATCAACCACCAACCATCCGTCGGGAGAGTTTGGCGTCGGCGTCAGGTCGGTGCTCAAATCAGAATTCCATTCATGGATTGAAGATCGGTATTATCGGTATTACTGAGGGATTTGACCTTGCGGAGATTGACCTTGTGGTTGCGTTTCCGGCTTCGATTCCTGAGTCGGAAGCGGGACATTTTCAAAACGGAACGTCACCACCTGTTCTTTAACATCGGTGTAGAGTTTGAAGTCGATTTGAAAATCTTCCGGAAATTTTCCGTCGGTTTCGGTGCAATACAGTCGTTGAACCGTCGCTCCTTTCTCGACTTCCGTTTTGCTGGCAACATTTCCAGGTGTTCCCGTTGCACGACCAAGAGCATGAGACTTTCCACACTCGATTCGCAATGTTTCGGGAACGGAACCGGTGTCACCGCGTCGCAATTTGACTCCACCTGCCTTGAATTCCGGTTCCGCCAAAGGCCGCTTTGCTCGTTGTGGAGCATTTTCAATTGTCAGTGATTGAGTTTCCCCGATCGTCAAAAACTTGAACGAGCCTTCAAATACGTCGATTTTTGTGGCGTCATTGGTGGGTGCCTCGACGACCAATCGGACCCTCAGCGTTTGTGTCGGGTGTTCAAGCGGGACCGGGTTTTCAACATCGAACGGCAAGAACGTCTTTTGAGGATCGATCCCTCCGAGCATCAATCGTTTCGACTTTTTCAGTGAACCGCCCGCATCGAGTTTCGAGGTCTTCGATGTAATTCCCGTGGCACCACAAATCGTATCGAGTCCTTCTCCGGTGACATCGATCAGGACTTCGATCATTGATGACGTGCCACCATCGTTGGGATTTGCCGGCGCACTAGCCCATGCCGTTCGCGCCGTCAGCGTCATCCCGTCGGGCAAACCTTCAACAGTTGTCGCTTCGACCGCCTCCGTTTCGCCAGCCATCCTGATTTCCGTAGTCGGCGTGATGTCCGGCGAAGCCATTCCCATATTCGCGGGCAAGCCGACACCTTGTTCCATTCCAGGGCTGGCGCCAAATGGCGACGGCGGACCACCAATAGCTGGCGGACCGCCTCCCATCCCGCCGAATCCGCCCGTCATTGCCATCATCATGACAATCGCGGGAAGCTGTTCGAGCTTCGATTGTTCCGAATCAGAAATTCCCGTCGAGAAAGTCACGGCCTGATTTTTGTCTTCCGTTCTTGCGCGTGCGAAAAGCATTTCACCCAGTTCGGCGAGTAGCGGAGGCGACGTTGCTTTGGCCGTTTCGAATTGAGTTCTGACCTGAGCGAGCTGCGAATCCAGTTCCGTTTTCAACTTTGCCGAACCGTCCGATGTACCGCACAGAGCGGAGATCTGAAGTTCGAACCCTCCTTTCACAGTTAAACCGAAATAGCCCGTTTTCATGCCGTAGTTCAAATTTGCCAGGAGGGGTGACGAAATGAAAGGAGGAAACGTTTTTTGGCCCGCTTCCATTTTCGTAACAGTCATCTGGTCGACCGGCTTCATTGCATGTGCGATGACCAATTGAGGAGAGGGGTCAATCGAGACAAATTCCTTTCTTGGAACGGACTTTTCGCCGCGATCAATGGTCGCTAATACTTCCGTTTTCGCGCCGAAAATGACGGTATTGGAATCAGGAGACCACCACCCCAATTCCGGACTTTCCGGCAAATTGGCGGGAACCTCGTAGTACTGCTTTCCGTTTTTTTCTTTCATTGACTTGTTGACGAGTGCCGGGGCAAACTTCGACAGGTCGACAGGCGTTTTAGTTCTAAGGATGGTAATGACACGCAAATCTTCCGTGCGTACCGGAGGCAATCCCATCAAGTTGGCGGGTGCATTGGCAATGCCTCGTTGAATCGTTGACGCCAGATCGGCAATGCCGACAGTAGCGCTTTCGACCTGAGACGGCGGCATGCCGAGAAATTTCTCGGCTTCTTTCAGAAAGTCAGTTGCGGAAGGATTTTCGAGAGGCCCCTTCAATAGCGGTGCCGACAAAACGTCCGCGATTTTTGCGTGAACAATGACGTCTGTTTCAGCAGGCATCCAGCGAAGTCCAAGCGTTTTTTCTGCCGGCGTCATGGCAGCGGCAACGGGTGCGACCGGCATCGGTTCAGCGACGATTTGAGGAGGACTGGTCATTGGAGCCGGCGGTAGCGGTTTGCTGCTGAACAAACCCAGGAAAAAGGCTGCGACACCTGCCAGAAGCAGCACCGCAACTCCACCGCCAATCACCAGCGGCAGGCTTGATCCGCCGCCTGAGGAACTGCCCTTCTTTCCTCCTTTAGCGGATGGTTTCGCTGTCCCTTTTCCGCCTCCCCGCTTCTTGCTCTGTGACACGTCCGGTTCGTCGTCGTCTTCATCGTCGTCGAAAGTCGTCAGCTCCTCATCATCAGGAACTTCCGGCATGAAAACTTCCTGGCATTTGGGGCATTTGATTTTTTTGCCGAGTTTCGTCGGATCAGAAACGCTCAGTTTTGCGGCGCATGCAGGACACGCGAATGAGATTCTTCCAGCCATAATTAGCCCTGTGCAAAAAATACATTCAAAAGGTTATCATCAATGAATTGTCAATTCGAAGTCGGTGACTGATTGCGTCCCAGCAACAGGTCGACTGCGTGTCCGATATCCGGCGAGCGCATCAGTGTTTCGCCGACCAGAATTGCTCTGGCCCCGCCTGCCTTGACGCGATCAATATCCGTTCGAGTCCTGATCCCGCTTTCGCTGACAAGTAACGTTGTCGATGGAACATGTCGAGCCAACTGAGTCGTACGATCGAGGTCGGTCACGAACGTTCTCAGGTCGCGATTGTTGATCCCCATCAATGCAGGTTCGAGCTTCAGTACCCGATCAAGATTTTCCGTATCGTACAATTCGATCAGCGATTCCATTCCAAGTTCTGACGCATAGAAATAGAGGTCTCGCAAGTGACAGTCGTCCAGGCATTCGGCGATCAGCAGGATGCAGTCAGCACCAGCGGCCCTGGCTTCAAGCACCTGATAGCGATCGATCATAAAGTCTTTACGAAGAACCGGAATTCCGACGGCCTGCCGAACGGCGGTCAAGTAGTCGAGATGACCGAGGAAGAAATGTTCATCAGTCAGGACACTCAGACACGCTGCCCCATGTCTTTCGTAAGTCAATGCAATCTGCACGGGATCGAAGTCAGCACGAATCACACCGGCAGACGGTGAACCCTTTTTGACTTCGGCGATCAGCCCGATGTCGGGCGCCGCTCGCAGTGCCGCGGCGAAATCACGCACGGGCGGAGCTGATGCGAACCGATCCAGCAGCATCTCGGCCGGACGCAATTGCCGGGCTGCTTCGATCTCGATTCGTTTTCGATCGACGATTTGAGTCAGAACATTCGGAGCGGTTTTTATCGTCACAGGCAGGCCAGATTCAGTTCGCGAATTGTGCGGAATGCGTCATACTTCGCGCAGCAAGAAGTGTGGCATTTTCTAAATATCGAAGCGCTTCGGAGCGTCCAGCAGCAAAAGCGTTCCGACGTTCAACGAAAAGGGAGTTCAACGGACGAGTCAACCCCGGCCGCGAGCAAAATAATCTTACCGCCACCATCCGAACGATGAAACCGAGTCACGCGTATTCGCCGGTGTTCAGTTTGCCGCATTGCTTCGCACGGGAGACAGGAACAATCAATTTCGTCCAGCCGAAAGTGAATTCTTTCGCAAGTTTTTTGAAGGCAAGGATATCGCGAAGGGCACTCGCAGAATCACGATCAACCCGCCTGCGAGCAAGGGAGTGGAGTTTGAGAAGGCGCATCTGCGTGAATGGCGACCTGAAACCAGCCCCGTTCGTCGGAAATCCCGCGTTCTCGTTTAGAGGACCGCCTCGTGCCAATCCCATTCAAGAGGCTCAAGAAGATACTGGCCAGCTTCGGCGTGATCGAGCAAAAATCGCGAGGGAAACGTAGCCATACCTGTTTCTCAAAGCGATTCCCGGACGGCGAGTTTGGGAACGCTCGGACCCATCGAGCGTCATCCGGCGCGACCAACCGCAGCTTTCAGGCGTTCAGTCACAGCTTTCAGGATGGCCATCTTGTCGGTGGCTGCTTTGGCCGCCAGGTCCGAATCCGCAACCTGCTTTTGTTGTTCAGGTGTTACGACCGCTTCCGCCACTGCCTTTTCCGCGTTGACTTTGGCAACGGCTGCCGTCTCTGTGGCGACTTTCAGTTTGGCTGCCGCTTCGGTCGCTGCCGTCTCGGACGCGGTTTTTTCCGTCGCCGCTTTTTCACGAACTGCTTTCGCAGCATTCAGCGTCGTCGTTGCTGTGACGCTCGCTTCCGTTTTTGCGGGAAGCTCCTGCACTGCCGCCGCGCGCAGTTTGGCGACTTCTGACAGTCCTGCGAGTGCTTCGGTCAGTTTCTTGTTGGCGGCCGCGTTTGCTGCCTTCAGATTTGCATCGTCGGGTTTGGATTCAAACGCAGCGACCGCAGTCGTTGCTTCCGCCTCCGCGGCAGCAACGGCGTCCGATGCGACTTTTGCCTTGTCTCTTAAGTCCGAGACAGTCTTGTTCGATGCGTCGCGATCAACAGTCGCCTTCGTCAATCCGGCCTGGGCGTTGACCATATTGGTTTCTGCCGTCTGGAACGCCTGGGTTTTTGCGACCACGTCTGTATCCGCTGACGACTTCGTCGTCGTCGCCAACTCCACGGCACTCGTCGCTTCAGCAGCGATTTTCACGGCTGCGTCCGCCGCCGCTTTCCGGTCGCCAATCGCCTTGTTGAGCCCCGCCAGATTTACATTCGCCTGGTTTGCCACCGCTTCGGCCGTCGTCAACGAGACTGCTGCCAGCTCGATCTGCTTTGCCAGCGGAGGCGGATTGGTACTGATCTGACCAATCACTGCGGCGTCTTTCGCGTTCCAGACATGGACGGTGCCAGTCAGGTCACCGACGATCAGAAAGTCGTTGTCCGAATCGAAGGCAACTTCTGTACCGACATCGCCCAGGCCCGGAAAGCCCCGGATCGCCCCTCCGTTGATGTCCCAAATCTTGCCGACGTTGTCGCGACCCGTCGATACAATCCGGCTGTCGCGGGTAAACTCGACCGCCGAAACACCACCCCCGTGTGCGCCCCAGTTTTTGATCTGTCCGCCGTTCTGCATTTCCCACAAACGGATCGTGGTGTCTTCACTACATGAAGCCAGAATGTTGCTGTCCGGTGCCCAACTGACATCCGTGATCGCGCCGGTGTGTCCCGTCAAAACGTAGAATTCGCGACCGGTAAATGCTTCCCATACGATCAGCCCGTTACCGCGGTCGGCCGTTGCCAGCAGAACGCCGTCGGGACTGAATTCCAGGGCCGTGATCCAGTCGGTGTGCTTGTTCTTTTCGTACAACAATTCCCCGGTCGACGTGTCATAAACCCTCACGATTTTTTTCGGTCCGCCCAAAGCCACCTGAGTGTGATCGGGACTGATATCGGCAGCCAGTACGATGTCGTATTCGGACCCGACTTCAGCAACGCGTTTTCCGGTCTTCACGTCCCACAAGACGACTTTGCCCGAATGCGAACCACGTCCACCCCCTGCCATCAGCCACTGGCCATTGCGGCTGAACTTCAGAATGTGAGCCACACCCTCGGGAAACGGAAGCACTCCGGCCACTTCACGAGTCCGATTGTCATACAGAATCACCTGCTTGTGACCGGCTACAGCGATCAACGGAGACCATGGATTCGCGGCGAGAGCCGTCACACCGTTTGCGCGATTGGCAACGATGATCGGATCGAGCGGCAGGTTTTCGGGCATCGGTGGTGCACCGGCAGGCCGCTGGTTCGAGACTTCGACCTTAGCGACCGCGACATTTTTCTTAGGCTTCGCCTTGCTGCCGGAATTCTCAAGTGATCCACCTTCGATCCATTTGCGAATCAGCGTCAGAGTTTCGTCGGGCAGCTTTGGCTGTTGTGGCGGCATCTTCGGTTCGGCGAGATGAGCGACGACAAGATAGAGCTGACTCTGCGAGGCGTCCCCGTCCGCCCGCACTACTTCGCCCGACGCTCCGCCTTGCATGGCGAGCCCATAATTGTCGAGAACGAGATCACCTTTCTTGTCGTTCGCGTTATGGCAGGAACCGCATTTCTCACGAAAAATCGGGAGAATGTGCTGCTCAAACGTAATTTTTTCTTCTTTCGGTGCCGCTCCTTTTTCTTCGGCCAATGCGAAGAATGGAATCGAACCAACCGTCAGAAAACAGACTGCGACAAAATACCCTGCGAATGCTCGCATCACAAAACTCCGCTAACCGGATGATTCCCTGTTGCAAAACAGGCGTCATCCAACAGACTCAATCACAAACAAACCGTCCCTGCCATTTTCGCTGTCACTTGTTCAGCGTTCCCTCGGTACAACCAATCGATAGAACCTAATGGTTGAACAGAAACTCGCGACTGTTAAGCAGTGCCCAAAACACGTCGTCGAGCGACCGCTTGATATCGCTTCCTTCGGCAAAAAGTGGTTGCAATGCAGCCATCTCGTCCGGCAGGGGCTTCCTGCTGATGCAGCGAATGTAAAGCCTTTCGACGATCTGCTGGGGGGAAAGCTTTTCGTTTTGCAGTGCGGCGATCATTCCGCCTTGCTGAATTTTCTGATTCGATGTTTCTCCGTTAAGCAGATGCAACGCCTGCGACAAAGTCGGCTCCATTTTCACTTCGCACGAGCACGCCGTCTCACGAGTTGCCCGACCAAACGTTGTCAGGAAGTAGGTGCTTGTCGCACCGTCCGCAATTTGCACGGCTCGGGACCCGAGCGGCAGAAACGGGAATTTGTCTTTGGTGCTGGTCACCTGACTGATGATGTCGAGAATCGATTCTGCCTTGATCCGTCTCAGCGATTGAGAGGCAAAGTTTCGTTCGTCGGTCTCGTTGCTCGGGTTCTTTTCGGTGGTACGCTGATAGGCTTCTGATCGGCAGATGTCTCTGACGAGTCCCTTGAAATCATAGTTGGATTCAGTGAAGCGGCGGGCCAATTCAACCAGCAGCGGATCGTTTGAAGCGGGGTTGCTGACCCGGACATCATCGATCGGTTCGACAATTCCGATTCCGAAAAAGTGGTGCCAGATCCTGTTCACAAAGTTTTTGGCGAAGTAAGGGTTTTTGGGAGATGCCAGCCAATCGGCAAGAACTTCGCGGCGATCTTTCCCGGCCACATCGGCGGGGCCACCGCCCAGAAAGACCGGTGCCATCACGCGACCACCGACAGGGTGGTTGACTTCACCACCACCGGCATTGAAGACGATTGTCTCGCGATAGTCTTCACCCGGCTTGCGTCCGACCTGTTTGTAGAACGAAGCGAACGCGTAATAGTCGTCCATCGTCCACCGGTCGAATGGGTGGTTGTGGCACTGGGCACACTGGATTCGCATCCCCATGAAGATTTGCGCGACGTTCTCACTGACCTTCAGAACATCGGGCTCGATCTGATAGAAGTTCGTCGCCGGATTCTTGAACGTCCCGCCGCTGGCACCCAGAATCGATCGAACCATTTTGTCGAGCGGCACATTTTCGGCGATCTGTTCGCTGAGCCACGTATAGTACAGCGTGATCGATTTGGTGCTGGTTTGATTCGATGACCGCATCATCAGCCATTCGGCCCACTTGCTGACCCAGACTTCGGTGAATTCCTTGCGACCGATCAATTCGTCGATTAACGCATCTCGCCTGTTTGGCTCGGCACTCGACATAAAACGGTTGTATTCGTCTTCATTCGGCACCTGTCCGACAAGATCGATGTAAGCTCGCCTGAGGAACGCCTCGTCCGCCGCGCGGCCCGACGGGTCGATTCGCAACTTCTTCAATTTCAAATTGACGAGTTCATCGATGTAGTTGGTCTGTGGCTTGGGTGTATCCTGGTAGACCAGTCCTTTGGGAAGTACGACATAATGTGAACCCACCGTGAACGTCGAAAATCGTGCCATGATGAACGCTTCGCCGCGAGCACCGGCAGTGATGATGCCATCAGGAGTAATCGAGGCTGACGTATCGTTGTTGGAAAGGTAGAGAGCCAGTGAACTGACATCGCGATCCGTGCCGTCCGAGTATTTCGCCCGAGCGGTGACTGACTGCTTGGTCCCTTCGCCATCAAGCACGCCGTCGCGGGGATAGATTTCCAGGCCGATACAGGTCGGAACTTCGGCGGGATCGCGGGGACAACCGGCGGCAACCCAGTCGACGACCGTCTGGCACAATTCAGAATCGCGTTCGAATCGCTTTCCGCCGGTGTGCGGAACGACGCCGATTGATTTTTCGATCAGAAGACTGGCATCCGGCACAGCCAGATCGATCCGACGTCCCAACATTTCGCGCGTGATCCGATTGTAATCGCCGTCAGGATCGAACCCGAACAGCGACAGCCGAAACCCGTCTTTGCCTCGGGCTGCTCCGTGGCAACTTCCCGTATTGCAGCCGGTTTTCATCCAGACCGGCATGACATCCAGTTTGAAACTGGTGGGCCGCGACTCAGCCGCCCGCTCCACTTTCACCGGGATCGTCAGCATCTTGTCTGCAAATTCAACCTTCAATTCGGTTTGGCCATCGCTGACAGGATAGAACGTCGTCCCGTCACGGCGACATAATGCCGCATTCGCAAGTGTGAGGATCGCTTCCTTGCTGACATCGCGCGTGATGCCGTCAGCCTGAACGGCCTGTACCACCACCAATTGGCGATCCTTTGAAGTCGTCAGGTTGATGTCGGGAGGAAAAACGTTGAGTTGCACCAGAGGCGACTCGGCACTCGCGACCGCCCCGATCAGGCTGGCGGCGAGAAAGCCGGGGAGTAATCTGGTCATGGACATCCGAAACATCTTTGAAATCCCGTTGTGCGTATTGGCCGCGATTGTTTCTGTTTTTTTGAAACGAAGAACGGCTGACGGCTAATCAGGACAAGCTGAAGCCGGCACCACAATGAAGACAGGCTAAAGCCTGAACTCCA
>JANXOO010000059.1 GCA_025353525.1 Schlesneria sp.
CCTGATCTTCGGCATTCCGGACCAGACACTGGCGGATTGGCGTGCGACGTTACTTCACGCGATCAACCTGAATCCCGCTCACATTTCAACGTACGGGCTGACTTTTGAAAAGGGAACCGCATTCTGGCAACGCCGCGAACGCGGTTCCCTCGTTCGCATTGAAGAAGAGCTGGAACGCGAACAGTACGCCATAGCGATGGAAGACCTGGAGTTGGCGGGATACGAACAGTACGAAATCTCGAATTTCGCGAAACCCGGCTTTCAGTGTCGCCACAACAACGTTTACTGGAATGGCGATCCGTATTGGGCGTTCGGCCCTGGAGCGGCTCGCTACCTGAACGGACGGCGTGAAACGAACATCCGTAGCGTCACTGGTTGGCTGCACCGGCTGGAGCGAGGCGAATCGCCCGTCGGTGACACGGAAAAACTCGATGCACAGCACTGCGCCCGTGAACTGGTTTACCTTGGCCTGCGCCGTATTGCCGGAGTGTCTCGCGAGGAATTCCAACGCCGCACCGGCATGGAACTCGACGAACTGTACGGCGAAACCATTCAGGAACAGTCAAAACGCGGCACGCTGGATGACAACGGTTCCCGGATTTGCCTGACGCGCGAGGGACGATTCGTCGCTGATCTGGTTGTCATGGAGTTTCTTTGATCCAGTTTGCATCCGCCTGCCTGGCTTTTGCCATATTCGCGAATACAGTACCGCAGGAATTCAGCCGAAAATTATACTGCTCGCGGTCCAGATTGAGGCTTCGTTTGTCAGTCCGCTTCCGCGTTCGAAGCGGACTACGGCAGTTTCCAGGTGTCGCTGGATTTCTCAATCGCCTCAAACCAGATTGCGCGTCGTATAACAGGGAAAAACTCACGCAGCTCCGCCGGTGCGGTAGAACCCCGTCAGCCGGTCTGGTAGAAATCGCCGTTGTTTTTCAGCGGCAGAACCGCATAGGCCAGCAGGTTTACCTGTTCCCCCCCGCGTTTCTGCGTTCACACACGACTCTCGAAAGCAGTGATTCATGTCCACCGGTTATGACGTGTTTGGCGTCGGCAATTCGCTCGTCGATATTCAGGCTCGAATCGACGATTCGGTTCTCCAAAGCCTTCAATTCTCGAAGGGGATTATGACCCTGGTTGACGAACCGACGCAAACTCGTGTTCTTGACAACCTTCGCGGAGCTAAAACCAGCCGATGCGCGGGGGGTTCGGCAGCCAACACGATCGCGGGACTGGTCGATTTTGGTGGCACCGCCGCCTACGCCGGGAAAACGGGTCGGGATGAACTCGGCGAGTTCTGGTTGAAAGACATGCGAAATCTGGGAGTCACGATCGAAGTTCCCCAGGTCCAGGGCCAAACCGGTGCCTGCGTCGTTTTGATCACCGAAGATGCGCAGCGCACGATGTTGACTCATCTGGGGCTTTCGGCCACGTTGGGCCCCGACGACATTTCGGAAGCCGAGATCAAAAAGTCCAAATTCGTATATATCGAGGGATATTTGTTTGCGGGAGAAAAGACGAAGGACGCGGCCATGCGCGCGATCGAACTTGCCAAAAAGAACGGCGTCAAAGTCGCGTTTACAGTTTCTGACCCGTTCCTGATCCAGATGCACAAGGATCTTTTCTGGTCACTGATCGAGGGACCTGTCGACCTGCTGTTTTGCAACCTCGACGAAGCACGCAGTCTGACGGGAAAGACCGATCCGATCGAATGTGCTCATGCGATTCATCGCCACGCCGCCGATGTCGCATTGACTCTGGGTGCTGACGGCTCGCTGCTGATGCACGATGGCAAGGCGATTCCGATTGAAGGAGTCACAACAAAAGCAATCGACACCACCGGGGCTGGTGATATGTACGCAGCAGGAATCCTGTACGGCATCACGAACGGGCTGACATGGAAGCAATCAGGCCATCTTGCGTCTCACGCGGCGGCGCGGGTCGTTGCGCAAATGGGTGCCCGACTCTCAAAACCGTTTACGAAAGAGGAAGTCGCAAAACTTATCAGCGGCGTGTAGCACACCAGTTCTGAAAATGGACTGGTGCAGCCCCGGAAGCCGCCGTCAAAAGCATCAGCGATTTCCGCCCTCGCATGTTTCGCCCTATTTGCCGGTTCCTGAAGTGTCGTCCAGGTTCTGCGCCTTTTCCAGAGCTGATGGAGGAGGCAGGGTAGTAGACGCATCGTCGGACGGTGATTCCGGCACGGGCTGGTCAAGTCCATCCACAGCCTGAAGGATTTCTTCCATGAACATAGAACCGCCCCCCAGCGCCTGATAGGCATTGACGATTGCGGACAGTTGTTGCTGCTTGGTTTCGATGAGAACAGTTCTCGCGTCCAGAAGATCTCGCTGAACTAACAACACGTCCAGGTATTCCACGTCGTGCCGGCCACTCATGAACAGATCGGTCGCCAAATCGACGGACTTTTCGAGCGCATTCACCTGTTCCCGCTTGATTTCGACGCTGCCTCGGTAGTTCTCGACTTTGGAGACCCGGTTGACAACCTCGGTAAAGGCGTTAAGGATCGTACGCTGGTAGTTATAGACCGACTGAAGCTGCCTGGCATTTGCACTGAGATACTGGGCCTGTATCGCTTTCCTGTTGATTAAAGGCGCTACCAGTTCACCGCCCGCGCTGGCAATAAATGCACCTGGATCGAGCAAGTATCTTGGATTGAAAGCTTCGTAACCGACACTCGCAGTCAAATCGAGTTTGGGATAGAAGTTTGCCCTGGCGACCAGCACATCCAGCCCGGAGGCCGCCACCTCACGTTCGGCCGCGAGAATATCACGTCGATTCTGCAAGAGATCTGACGGTACGCCGACGCTCAGAATTTGCGAGTCGAGTTTGATAAAGTCCCACGATTTTCGGTCGACGGGCTGCGGAAAACGACCGGCGAGGAAGTTAATTCTGTTCTCGGTTTCGATAATGTTTTGTCGAACGATCAGCCTTTGACTTTCGTTCTTGCGCACTTCGGCGAGAAATCGCTGAACGCCCAATTCGGTGCCGCGTGCCGCTTCTTTTTGAGCTTTGGCAACTTCGAGGCTTTTCTGTTGCAGTTGAATGGTTTGATCGAGATACAACAGCCGTTTGTCGAGCGCTGCGAGTTCGTAGTAATTCTCGGCGATCTCAGCGACCAATCGAGTAATCAGGTAATTCCGGGCCTCGATCGCTTCGGCATAGCGCTGCATCGCTGCGGCCTGGGCGTTTCGGTATTGCTTCCAGATATCAACGTGCCAAACCATATCTGCGGAAAGTCGGGAATTAGTCAGTGGATCGTTGAATCGACGGCCACCCGGAGCGGTGAGTTGATCCTCTGCGGCTCCCAATGGGGTAAACCGGCTGGTTTTGTCGAACCCACCCCGAGCTCCGATGCCGATGAATGGCAGGTACGCACCTCGACGCGCCAAAATCTCGTTATTGGCGATCTGGATTTCCTGATTCCGGATCTTCAACTCCTGGTTCAGAGACAAGCCCTCGACCAGTAGTTGGGTCAGTGTTGGATCATTGAAGAACTCGTTGATGCTGATCTGGCTTGAGTTCTCCGAACTCGTTTTACCGTTGAAATCTCCCGGCATGGCCCGCCCGGCATCGGGACAGCAAAGCTGCGGAAGGTGGCAGCCCGACACCAGCAACAACATCATTCCGGTAACGGCTGAGGCAACCGCTTGTTGTGAGAAGCGCGAGCTGAGGCGACACGCCGATTGGCAATTCGGTTTCATTGAGTCATCCTTGACTGCCGACGGCGAGTCTCAATCAAATCGATTGATTCCTCTGCTCGTATCGGGTTGCACCAACGTCCCCAAAAGGGGATCAGGCACTAAAAACATCCAGTGTCATGAATCCCGTCATCGGCCCGGCAAAAACCTCGTTCGCATGGACGATAGCGCTGACATCATCATGGACATCGGCAGACCGATTGCCACGGGCTTCGAATTCAGCTTACAACACCGTGCGACCGACGGAATTCCGCTGTTCGTCCCGCAAAGTCAGCCCCTGATGCACAGGAAGAGAATTCCGCAAAAACGCCAAAAACGGTATCACCGCAAACCGTTCAGCATTGTACTTCGCGCGGCATGGGATGAGACATTTGCAGAAACTGAACTTTCGATGGAATGTCAGGCGCCGAATGATGTTCCATCGCGATCCGCGGAAACGGGCTTTCGATGAATGCCTCATTCATGGCCGCATTCATGGCCGCGTGCGGTGTAAGCATTTCTGCTGCGAACACCCTTATTGGTATTCCGCAATGCGACGACTTGCACTACGTCGAATATCGAGCGTTTGAGCACGCGTACGATGCCACGCAATCTCTACATCTCGACGATCAAACGGTTGAGATGAAAGTATCCGACTTTGTGTAATTCTTGTCGGCACCGGTTTTTTTTGGTGTGGCAGCCGGTGAGAATACTGCCGGTGTGCATGCGCTAGTGGGCCGAGGAGGATCGACGTTCGAAACGCTCGGTGACCGGTTCATCGTGTTCATCCTGGATGAGTTTGCGGCCATCGGAGAGTTTGGCGAACAGGTAATATAATCCGGGAATTACCAAAATACCGATCAGGGTGCCCACGAGCATGCCGCCAACTGCGGTCGTGCCAATCGTCCGGTTTCCAATCGCGCCGGGGCCAGTGGCCCGGACAAGTGGAATCAAACCGGCGATAAAGGCGAAGGAGGTCATCACGATCGGTCGGAAACGTAATTTGCCCCCTTCGATGGCGGCGTCCCTGATGCTCAAGCCTTCATGCCGCCGCTGCACGGCGAATTCGATGATCAGAATCGCGTTCTTGCCCAGCAGCCCGACCAGCATCACAAGACCGATCTGGCAGTAGACATCATTGGCCAACCCCATTCCTTTGAGCATCAGGAACGAGCCGAACAAGCCGACCGGCAGCGATGCGATCACCGCCAGTGGCAGCAGGAAGCTTTCGTATTGACCCGCCAGCACCAGATACACGAACACGATCACAATCAGGAAGATGTAGATCGCCGCGTTTCCTTTGCTGGCCTCATCATACGAGAGGCCTTGCCAGCCGATGCCGAACCCGCGGGGAAGAGTCTGGGCGGCCACTTCCTGGATCGCCGCGATGGCCTGACCGCTGCTATAGCCTGCAGCCGGAGCGCCTTGAATGATCGCGGTCGTATACAGGTTGTAGCGGTTGATCTCGTTCATCCCCTGCCGCTTCTCGATCGTCATGAACGCGGAGTAAGGCACATATTTCCCTTCGTCATTTTTGACGAACATGTTCTCCAGGTCTTCAGGATACCGCCGAAACTCGGGCGATGACTGGACGTAAACCTTGTAGAACTGGCCGAAGCGGATGAAACCCTGTTCCCAGGTGCTGCCCACCACGATCGAGAGGTTCTCCATCGCGTCGGCGATTGAAACGCCCTTCTGCATGGCCGCATCGTTGTCGATGACGATCTCATACTGCGGATAGTTATTGGCGAAAAAGGTGAAGATCCCCTTCAGTTCCTTGCGCTTGCCCAAGGCGGCGAGGAACTCTTCAGTCACCGTGCCGAAGGCGTCGTAGTCGCCACTGTTCGTCTTATCAAGCAAGCACAGCGAAAAGCCACCGGCTGCGCCGAACCCGGGCACGGCCGGAGGTTCGAAGAATTCCAGCTTCACGTTGGAAATTTCACGGCATTTGTGCTCAAGTTCTTCAATGATCTGCTTCGAAGTCAGCTCGCGTTCGGACCAGGGCTTCAAATTGATCAGACAGGTCCCCGCGTTGGAACCTCGGCCTTCGGTTAGAATCTCGTATCCAGCCAATGATGTCACGGATGTAATTTCGTCAAATTCTTTGCAGATCTCCTGCAGTTCGTGGGCTTTCGAATTCGTATATTCGAGCGTCGAGCCAGGAGGTGTCTGGATGATCCCATAGATCACACCCTGATCTTCGAGCGGGATGAAGCCAGCGGGAAGAACCTGGTTTACCAACAGAATCCCGTAGCCGAAAACACCAACGAAGACCATAGTCAGCAGACGACGAGTGACGATCAGACTGACGATACCCACGAATCCGGTTGTCACCTTTTCGACCGCCCGGTCGAACCAGTGCACAAAAATCCCGATCGGCCCCCGTTTCTTTTCTTCGCCTGGTTCGCTGCCCGAAAGCATCGCGCGAAATGTGAGCATGAACAGCACTGACATGACGCTGCCGATGACGATCATCCGCGTCGGCGTCAGTTCGATCTGCTCGGAAATCACCTCGTGAATCATCTCGATGTGCAGCGATTCGTAAACGCCGTACCCCGCCGCCAGGCCGAGAACGATCGATACCAGTCCCCGCAGAATGTAAGCATGAGAGCCCGCGACCCGCTTGAACACGCGATTCAGCAGACCCGCCAGACCTTGCGGCGTTACGTCACTGGTATGCGGCTTGAGGATCATCGC
>JANXOO010000089.1 GCA_025353525.1 Schlesneria sp.
TCGATAAAGGCATCGAAACCTTGGACTGGACGACCAAACTCGCGCGTCAGTTCGATGCCACGCGCGACGATTTCTGATTCCAGATGAAATACCTGCGGCGTCTTTCCGAGCATCTCTTCGGCGGTGTATCCGAGCATTCGCTCGGCGCCGGTATTGAAGAGGTTGATCGTCCCGTCTACTTCGGTAGTAATGATCGCGACTTGCGTGGCGGCGTCGAGCACCGCCTGCAATCTGGCCTTCGTCAGAACCAGTTCTCGTTCGGCTCTTTCTTTCTCGGTCACGTCAGAAAATATTCCCTGGATTCCGACCAGATTTCCTGCAGTGTCATAAACCGGACTTTTCACCACGTGGGTGTATCTCCGTTCGCCCGCCGGAGTCTGAAATTCTTCTGTCGTTTCGAGGTTTGTCCGTTGTTCGAGAACCAGCCGATCATCGGCACGGTATTTTTCCGCCAGTTCGCGCGGGAAAAAATCGTAGTCACTATGTCCGATAATCGATTCGACCGGCCGCTTGAAAGCATCGCTTAACAATCGATTCGCGAACGTAAACCTCCCGGTTAAATCTTTTCGCAGCATCGCCAGTGGCAGAGTCTCGACGAGCGATTGATAGAATTCTTCGGATTCCATCAACGCCTTCTCAACCTTGTGCCGGTGCGCCAGTTCGTACTCGTAACGTTCCTGCAAGCGACCGATGTCGTCACATGCCGATTGAAATGCTTCCAGCAAATCCAACTGATGGTAATCGTCCGTCGGGCGAAGTTTGTCGGGCAAGGGTGCAGTCCCCTGCGATTGCAACTCGATGGGCATCGCCGGTTCGATCAACGAACGGATTTTCGCCAGGATGTCGTCGTTTGTTCGATGCCGGGAGAAAACGCCTGCGACGCCGACACGCAGGCAATTCAGGATTCCTGCACAGTTTCCAGGATCGACGAGTGCCAGGACTCGAACGGCAAGCTTGTTGTCGGTTCGGGGCAGCTCATCGAGCAGCGTCAAGTCGGCGTTGCCGATAATCGTCAGATCGGCTACAGGCGCCTGTCCAACGTCACCAGCACTGAGTGCGAGAACGACATCGTAGCCCGCTTGCGAGAGCACACAAAGGAACGCGTCAAGGCGTACGGTATCTCGTTCTACGACAAGTAACCGAGGCATCTGGTCATCTTTCGTCTATGTCAATTTGCTGAGGGATCTTTTACGCGATGCGGAAGGATGTGGTTGGATTCATAAAACCTCTGAAGCAGCGCGTCATAGATTTCATACGGATCTTCGTAAAAGACCATTTCGCGACATGCCGGGTGACTCAACCAGTCACCACGTTCGATCTCGGATTCCAGTTGACCGGCGCCCCAACCCGAGTATCCCGAGAAGACTCGAAACGAATGCTTCAAGCTCCCGCTTGCCGCTGCTTCGCCGATCACTCGTTCGAACGCGTCGGGGCTACCCCCGACGAACAGTCCTGGCAACACCGACGGCCCTTCGTCCTGAAACGCGCTGTCATCGTGCAAGATGACTAATGCCGACGGTTCGACAGGGCCCCCTCCAAACACAACATCTTCGGTATCAGGAAGATTGAAGTGACCGGCCAGTGCGTGCGCGACTTTGATCGAGGAAGGTCGATTGATGACGAGCCCCATCGCACCGTGCTCGCCATGTTCGAGCATCAGTACGACTGATTTGTAAAAGTTGTCGTCACGCAACCGTTTGGCCGCGATCAGAAACTGACCCCGCAACGATTCGGACATACGTGCACCATCAGAGAGGTCTCAGGTCGAAAAGGAGAATTGTAATAAAACGGGAAGCGTCAACAGAATTATCGTCCCTGCCGGATTCTATCGACAACAACCAGCAAGCGAAACCACCCACGCAGGTTCCCAAAGTTGGAGTTCAGGCTTTAGCCCGTCTTGCTTCAAATAGTTCACCATTTTCCAAACACAAGTTACATTCCCGCCTTCAGTGCCTGCAAATGCCTGACAAAATGCTCGCGAAGAATCTCCGTATAAGTGCTGACATTCGCCGCAAGCAAGCTTTTAACCGCAGGTCCGAGCGTCGCATCGGTCAGTGTCGAACCGAATGTGCAGTGCAAAATCTGTCGACCGGGTTTCGTGAACCCCCGGCCTCGCGGAACGTCCTTCCAGCATTCGAGGTAGTGACTTTCAAGGTCTGCGATCACCGGACAATCCTCTGTTGTCGGGGCAGAGTCGAGCGTTGCAGAGACATGATATGTTGCTTTGTCGGTATGATATCGCTGGCGGGCAAAGTCGATCAGACGGCGGAACAGCGGAGCGTCGTGCCGAGCCACCACGCGCAACGCTTCCAGATAGCTTGTCCCGGCCGTCTTGACGTGAAAGCATCCCCCTGTCGCCCGGGCGAGCGAGGCGTACATCGACAGTTTGTCAGAACCCGAATGCAAACTCAGTTTATACGGGCCCAGTAACTTAGCAATTGCGGCGTGGTCGGCCAGCGATCGGTCGAGTGCTGCCAAATCGCCCTTGAAATCAACACCCTTTTCAAAGTCGCCGATAAATCGCGGTGCGAGGCTGACGAGTTTCATTCCACGAGACAAACACTGGTCGGCAACGATGTAGTGTTCGGCCAATGTCGTTGGCTGATCGGTTTCATCGACGCTCAGTTCGATCTCGTGCTCGCGCCCTGCCGCCGACTGAACTGTACGAATATAGTCAGCCAGTGAGACGGCCTGATTGATGGCTCGGCCGTATTTGACCGCCGCCCGTACACACGCGGCATCGGTTAATTCGATATTCGTTCCGGTTGACAGGGTGACCCCCCGATTGCGGTAACCCTCGATCCACGTCACTTCACTCGCCACACCAGCAAACTTTTCACGAAGCTGATTTTCGGAGTAGTCATCAGCTCGCTGGTCGACGTACCCCGAAGGATCGATCGTAAAGAACGTGAATCCGACACTGGCCGTGGCATCGACATCGGCAGG
>JANXOO010000137.1 GCA_025353525.1 Schlesneria sp.
GACGAATGCGGGATTGCATGCGGTCTGCTGTTTGTTGCTTCAATTCATCAATCTGAATTCTCGCGACTGCCAACCGATCAATCACGTCGTTGCGGCTGACGAATTCGATGTCTTCGTCGACAAAATCGAGGCCCGCTTCCAGATCCGCCAGAAGTTCCAGCAGATCGCTACGCAAAAGCCCCAGCCGCCCCGAGACGCCTCCGGCCAATTGTGTGAGAGCTGTTTGCAATTCGATATGGTCGCGTGCATCGATCACGCCGAGGACCGCTTCGGCTTGCAACAGATCGAGCTTTCCTGCGAGAAATGCTCGTAACGTGAATTCGCCAGGTCGAGCAGATCTGGCTCCGTGTCGACAGGCAACTTCGAGAACTGCTTCGAGCAGTGGCGGTGACCCGGGCAAGTGAAGTTCGATTAATGCCTGTCCGGTGTAGCTGCGATGGTTTGGCCAAAACAGTGCCTGGGCGGAAATTTCCAATGGCCTCGACCCACAGTTGAGGCGAATCGTGCCGGAATGTGATTCGGCTCGCCGGGCAGATTGCCATCGTTCCGCGTTATCAGGGATGAACCAGCCGGAAAGTATGCTCTGGACATCAGGTCCCGAGATTCGAATGATTCCTCGAGCCGCGCCGCCCGCAGGTGAAGCGAGTGCAGCAATCGGATGGTCAACTGAAATGTCCATTGTTTCGCGTTCGATGAACTTGGCACCGAGAATTCAGGGGGAGTGATCATCGGTAGAGCACTTCAGTAATGTTTGTGTTCTGAGAACCTGTTTGCGGTTCTCAGCGAAGACAGTCTAAAGCCTGAACTCCAACGAGGAATACTCATTTGCTGATGGTGGTTGGCGCTATTCCTTCATCCATTCAAGAGCAAGGTCGTCGTCATCGGGTAGTTTTCTTACCGGATTTTCTGCTGCGGGAGTCGATTTTTGAGACGGCGGCGCGGTGCGCGGTTTGGTGGCGTCCGGAGACGATGTTCGGCCCCGGTTTTCGCTTCGTTCGCGTTGCCGGCGATCGGCGAGTCCTGCTTTTTCAAGCAGACTCATTGCAAACGGATCTGAATCTTCGACCGGAGCAATGGCGTCCGGATCGGGTGTGTATTGAATTTCGAACACATGCCGTGCGAATGCGACCGTGTCGCCAGGCTGCAAAAACTTTTCGTCGATCCGCTCGCCGTTGACTTTGGTCCCGTTGCGACTGGTGTCGGCGGCTCGCCAATACCCGTTGATGTATTCCAGCCGACAGTGGTGGGACGAAACGTTGGCATAGTCGAGGCGAATATCGCAACTCGGACGCCGACCAACGATCAATTGTGGCTTCAACAGCGGAATGGGATCTCCACCCCCCACCGGAACCAATTGCCCCAACATAGCGCCCAAACCCTCCGTTACCTGGTTGTGGTATCCCATACACCGGGCGACTTCATTCTACCACGAGTTTCATTACCGGGTCCAAAAACATTTCGAAGTCTCCGGTTTTGTTTCATTTTGCTCACACGTCGCATTTTTCCTGCCTGTTTTTCTGCCATTGAATACGAAAATCCCCGGCAGTGCAAATTCGTTAAAGACAGAAATGACGTGAATTTCCGGTGTTTCCGACTTTCCGATCCGGTACCGCGACTTTCTTTCGTGATCGGTTTAAGGCAAACGCTGCGCCGTGTAGAATTTATTGCGGTACGCGTTGCAAAGGTTTAAGGATCCAACTTCCTCCAAAAACAGAAGACACAATTATGGGATTGTTTGACAAACTGCGTAACGAACTCGTCGACATTATCGAATGGCTCGACGACACTCGTAATACGCTCGTCTGGCGATTTCCCCGCTATCAGAACGAAATCAAACAGGGAGCGCAACTGATCGTTCGCCCTGGTCAGCTAGCCGTGTTTGTCATGCAGGGGAAGATTGCTGATATTTTCGAGTCAGGGACGCATACCCTGAATACTCAAAACCTTCCATTGCTGAGCACCCTCGCTGGCTGGAAATTCGGGTTTAACAGCCCGTTCAAGTCTGAAGTCTACTTCATCAGCACGCGCCAGATCACTGACCTGAAATGGGGAACGCCTAACCCGATTATGCTTCGGGACCCTGAATTCGGGCCGATTCGGCTGAGAGCGTTTGGTACATATGCGCTGAAAGCCGTGGAGCCAAAGGCGCTGCTGACGGAACTCGTCGGTACAGACGGCGTCGTCGAAGCGGACGAAGTGACCGAATTGTTGCGATCGATTATCGCGTCGGCAATGGCCGATATGCTCGCCGAAAAACAGGTTGCTGCACTCGACCTCGCCTCGAAATACCGTGAGTTTTCAGAAGAATTGCGCAAGTACGTTCAGGAGCGGATTGACGACGAATATGGCCTCGCGATTCCCCAGCTTATCATCGTGAATATCTCGTTCCCTGAAGCGGTCGAAAAAGCACTCGACACCCGCACGAGCATGGGTGTGCTGGGTGACATGAACAAATTCCAGCAATACTCGATGGGCGAAGCCATGCGAGAATCGGCCCAGCACGGAGGCGGCGGCGAGGGACTCGGATTGGGGATGGGGGTCGCCATGGCGGGCCGGATGATGGCAACTCCCGGAGTCGGAGCACCGGGAGGAGGTGCCCCAACTCCGCCACCGCCACCCGCCTGGCACATCGCGGTGAACGGACAGTCGCAAGGGCCATACGCTCCCGAGCAGATTCAGCAGGGAATCGCCGCAGGACGAATTTCGGGGCAAACACTGCTCTGGTCACCACAACTTGCGGGCTGGACTGCAGCGGCGCAGATCCCCGATTGGGCGAATGCGTTCCAGCGAAGCCCCTCGCCACCACCATTGCCGCCCCAATAACGCGAAGGACTTGCGGTGCAGGCTCGCCAATACTTTTAAACTCGTTAAAACTTTGGATGAATTGACGTCTTAACTCTCAAGTCACCTGTGGCGCAACGCAGATTTTTCAGTGCGCTACAGCGACTGAACTTCGGCCAGGAAGTCAGCGTACGTCCATGAGTCTGACATCAAAAGATGGATCGGATTTCAATGCGGACACCGGCATTTGAGGATACCTCGACCTTGGTCGTGAACATTTCATTACGGAAAACATCAGATGCGAATTGCCTTTCTTGATTGTGCGTCGGGGATTAGTGGTGACATGACAGTCGCCGCATTGATTGACGCAGGGCTTGACGCCGAGTTGATTCGCGCAGGAGTTGCATCCCTCAATCTTCCCGGTGTCACACTTCACGTTGAAGAAGTGATGCGCGGCGGATTTCGTGCGAAGCACTTTCGCGTCGAGCACCCGGAGCAGCATGCGCATCGCCATCTGAGCGATATTCGTCAGCTCATTAACAAGTCTGAAGGGCTGAACGATAACCAGCGGGATCTGGCCTTGCGGATCTTTCATGCCGTGGCAGAAGCAGAAGCCAAAGTTCACGGATCCACCGTCGAGAAGGTCCATTTTCACGAGGTTGGCGCCATTGATTCCATCGTCGACATCGTCGCTGCTGCAATCGGCTTTGATCTGCTCGATGTCGAAGAATTGTTCTGCAGCCGAATTCCAACCGGTCGGGGGGAAGTGAAGATTGCTCACGGGATTTGCGCAATTCCAACGCCGGGTACTGCCGAATTACTGAAGGGAATCCCGCTGGCAAATGTCGGGGTCGAGGCCGAATTGACGACGCCAACGGGTGCCGCCATCGTCAAGACACTGGTGACCCACTTCACGGATGCGTTACCCGATATGACGATCGAGACGATCGGTTACGGTGCGGGATCGCGCGACTTCGATGATCGTGCGAACGTGCTACGACTGATTATTGGTAAAACAACGGGCGTCGAGGGATCGGATGACACGGTCATTCTGCTCGAAACGAATCTGGACGATGTATCGGGCGAAGTGGTGGGTTATACGAAGCGTCAGCTCCTTGCTGCCGGTGCACTGGATGTCTATTCGACGGCAATCCAGATGAAAAAGGACCGTCCTGCTGTCATGCTGAGTGTCATTTGCAAGCTGGAAGATGTCGGAACACTCGAATCGATTCTTTATTCAGAGACGTTGACATTCGGAATTCGTCGGCAATTGATCCAGCGATCGGTTCGCGAGCGAATGGCATACACGGTGGAAACGGACTTCGGCTCCGTCAAGGGCAAAGTCGGCTGGCACGGGGAAGAGCCGGCCGTATTCACGCCGGAATACGACGATTGCGCCGAGATTGCGAAGGCACACAGTCTTCCGCTGCGAGACGTTCAAATGGCTGCGCAAATCGCGTTCCTTCTCGAACAGGACGACAAAGACCACGAGCATGACGATGATGACGAGGATGGTGGAGAACACGACCACGACTGCTCTCGCGCTCATGACCACGACCATGACCATGACCACGACCATGACCATGACCACGACCATGACCATGACCACGACCATGACCACGACCATGACCATGACCACGACCATGACCACGACCATGACCACGACCATGACCATTGAGTGCGACTGAAGTGCCGCACAGAAGTTCTCGCAATACCGTCAACGGCTTCGCATCAGACCGTTTCGACGCGGGACAATTCGCGAGGAAAGTTGGCAGCAAGGATTTTCGGCGGCGAAATTGCGTCGTTGTCAATCTCTCGAACAGGGAGACTGCCTTCGTGTCCGCCTTGATATGAACGGGGACTGCGCGCGACAAGTTAAAATGTACTTTTTATGCGGCGCGGCGTTCGCCGGGTCGTTCGAGTTCAGCCTGAATGAGGCAACCTCGAGCGACTGCGAAAACCGGATCTGATGCCGCGCGAATCGGAAGCGTTGAAACCTGCCACCCCGTTTCATTCCAGATTTTTTGCAACATCGGCAGAAAAGTGGTTGATTCGGTGATACCTCCCGTACAGATGACCGGAAGCGGTTGAGGCAACGTTTTCAGTGTTCCCTCGCGTTCAAACCGGATGCGAGCGTCGTCAACGATGTCGGAAAAGAATCGCCCATAACTCCGTTCGATCGACGCTGATGCCTGACTGGCTCCTGCTTCTTCAATCCCGAACGTTTGCACAACTTCAAAGCTGCGCGTGCCATCCGCGATGACGCAACGGGCAATTTCCCGGCCGCAATGAACAACACCGAATTCGCTCGTGGTATGCCCGAACGAAATCGCTATTCCCGTAAACGATGCTTCGTGCAATTCTGCCAGAACAAGCGCCTGTGTGGATGAAACGATGTGAGGTCGATATCCGCGTAACGAAACCATTTGTTGAAAGAAATCAGCATCACGCTGATCGACGAAGCCGTCCGCCTGACCGCCAGGTACCGTCAGGCAGCAATATCCGCCTGGTGATTCTGGAACGGGAAGCATTGCATCAATTATCAACGTCAGGATCTGGCGGGCAATCACGTCCGACGTGGGGACGCGCCCCCCTTTTAGCAAAGGAAAGAGAGGCAGGTTCAGCATGGCGGACCATTCATTGGCAGCATCGCCAGCCAACAGAAGATGATCGGCACAGGTTGCAAAGCGGGTGCCCGATTGATGTAACAAACGGCGATGCGGGGGAGTATCCGCCAGGGTGGCAAATACGGCCGGGCATGACCGCGCAATCAACTTCTTGTTGTCGTGCCGGATCGAGCGGAACCGGTGACTGCCGAGATCGAGTCCAATAGTCACGATCGGCCTCCTTTTTCCAACTGAAACAGGGCGTTCGCCAAGGGAGCTCGCGGTGGATCGGCGGTTTTCGACTGTTCGTTGCTGCTCGCAGAATCCGAAGCCACCTTCGCTGAAGTGGCCTTCGGTTGTTTTGCAGCCAGCTTCTGTTGTTGCGTCGCCATGAAATGAGGACGCCGTATCGAGCCCGATTCGGCGGAGTCAACCTGAGCGATGACTTCTTGCATCGATTCATTGGCGATCGTACGATCAGTTCCGGCAAAGTGCGGGCGGCTTTGTTTCAGAATGCTTTGAGCTCCGTCCAGTCGCAAGTTCGGCTTCGGGACAATCTGTCCTTGCAGTGAGATCCCGTCCGGGAATTCGAATGCTTCAATCTCGATCGGCAACACATTCCTGAGAAGTTGCTCAAGCACCGGCGTCCCGGATGGGGGAGCGATGGCTGGCGCGGGAATTGCTTCCGAGACCGGATCGGCCAAGGCCATCGCAGGTACAAAATCGTGATTTGATGAAGTCTGTTCGAGCGTCTGCCGCAGACGCAGAGCAGCCCCGATCAGGATTGCGACGAACATCATCGCAACCGTCATCTGCCCGTTCGTAATGGCACGAGTCGCCGATTCCACAGGTTCTACGATCGACTGCGGTGTGGCCATTGCGAGTGATGCGGGCCCCCGTTCAGGTTTGATGTCATCGGGATCCGGAATCGGTTCGTTGGACGAATCTTCCGATGCCGATGCCGATTCCGTTCCGATTGATGAATTTCTTATTCGCGACGGCCCCGACCAGGGAGGCAACATTGCGACCCGCTGTTGTGAGGTCATTGCAGGGGCCGCAGGTGTTTCGTATCGCTTGTGGTCAGCATCCTCCCGTACAGGAACGTGTGCCGAATTGCGTGGAGGCGATGTCGCACGCGAAAACGTCGAGTCTGCCTCGAACGAGCCTGCTCGCGGCGTAAAAACGCGTTGTCCGACATTATTGAGTTCCATCGATTGGCCTGTCGGCATTCCGATCAGGCCAGACCGGGCTCCCGCCGCAATTTCTGAATCGATCGGCTTCGGCAACGTTGACGGCAGTTGCGTGCGGTTGATGACACCTGGCTCAAAAACCAGCACGCTGGCGTCACTCAGTCGCGACGCCGGTTTCCCTGCAAAAGATGTCTGTCGTTGGCGAATGTCCTGTGTAATTGTGCGAGCGTGCTGGAGTAGCGTGACCGGTTGCTTGAGCCACTGGACGATGTACGAAGGATTTGCCTGGTCGGCCTTCAATTTCAGTACCACAGGATAATCGAGAACATTCAAAAGCGCGACTTGTACGTCGATGCTTTCCGATTGTTCTTCATAATTCGCCCGAACCGTCTCAGATTCGTCGTGCGCGACATTGATCGTCTGACTTG
The DNA here is from genome assembly GCA_025353525.1 of Schlesneria sp. Lineage (GTDB taxonomy): Bacteria > Planctomycetota > Planctomycetia > Planctomycetales > Planctomycetaceae > Schlesneria. The sequence goes on from JANXOO010000137.1 coordinate 7,006, forward strand.
CATTCGACGCCAACATTTTGGAGTCAGCAATCAGCAAGTCTCCTGACATTAGCGGGTTGTCAGACGATTCCGAAACGAACATTTTGAAGCTGCTGGATTGCCCGCGTCGGATGATGCGAACGACCCTGGATGCGTCCCGATTCAGGCCACCGGCTTTGCGAATCACCGTCCGAAGTGTCAGCGATGAAGAATCGAGATGATAAGTACCGGGATTTTCGATTTCGCCCATCACTGCAACGTAAAGTTCGCCGGCGTTTTCGGCAGCGGGGGACGCAATGACCCGATGC
>JANXOO010000138.1 GCA_025353525.1 Schlesneria sp.
ATGTTGAGCCGATTCCGGCCCACTCGCGGATAGCATCCGCCGCCCACTCGGTCGCTTGCGCCTGGTTGTCAGCTCCTGTGCTGACGAATGCTGCGCTGCTGGTCCCATCGAAGTTCCGGCCGATCAGATACTCGATTTCTATCTCGTGGCCTAATCGGCTCATTCCATCCAGGACGAATCTCCACTCGACGCTGAACTTCGGATCGGACTTAAGCCAGGTTTTCAGATCGTCTACGGTGTAACTGATTGACATGAGCCTCGCCCCTTTTTGCAAAAGCAGAGATTCGCCGTACGAAGTCACCATGGCCAATGGCGCTCAGTGAGAAGGTATGAGTACGCTCGTCGGTAGTATTACAGATCGTACCTGCGGGCAGAAGCGGTCTCAAGCGTTTGCTTGATTGGAAACGATCATCAGGTGGATTTCCATCGCGTCCCTTTGGAGGAACATCGGAAACACGACCAATACCGTTCAGAAGTCCCGTTGTTCGGCATGAACAGCACTTTTATGCCAGGAATTCACGATGAAGAGTTGCCCATCTCCCTGGCATCATTGACCAGCGGATTTCGAACCGTTTGGCGAGCCTGCAATCTGAACTCCGTTGGGCAGCGGACGGCCTGCGACCGAAAATCCATGGTCATGCGAAAACTTCTGCAGTTTGCGGTAGATCGCATAGCTGTCGGGATAGACCCAAAAGGTCAATGTGGTGTCACTGTTGGCTCCGAGCAGTGACAGGTAAAACTGCGATCCCTTGCGTAACGCCTCAGCTTCCGATTCGCCCTTCGCATCCTGTTCGGGAATGATTTCCCATTGGGCCAGGCTGATGCGGAATCCACCGTGGCCTGATTTCAAATCGTCGAGAGGACTCAGCGGCTCGACCCTGACAAGATACTGCATCTGAAAGCCCCTGATCGGCCCGATCTTCCCCTGATGCTGTCGTGTTTTGATCAGCCAATCTTTGCGGCGATCAATCTGTTCTTTCAATCGCGAGGTCAGTTCGTCGAGGGGAACTTCAATGACGCGGTTCCTTTCAAGCCGATAGTGTTTTTCGTTGCCGTTCACAACGCGGCTGACCGGAGTCAGTTTGTGTTCGATCGTTTCGACATGCGTCGGCATGGCCTTGAGTTCTTCAAACTCTTTGGCGAGTCTCACCAGTGACTCACGCGCGATTTCAAGGTCGCCTTGTGCCTTGAGCGATTGTTTGCGCGATTCGTCCAGTTCGACGAGCGACTCTGCCAGTTTTTCACGGATGGCCTTTTGACATTCCCGAAACCCGGACTGTTGTTGGCTCGATTTCTTCATTCGCGCCGCCAGTTTTGCATCTTCTGCTGTGAGGGAGGCGATTTCCGCCTGCAGTTTTTCTGTCAATTCGAGCAGCTCATTCGGGATGACCGGTTCCGGTAACGGCGGACGTTCGACGACTGGCGTTTCAGCGGGTTGTTCGGGAGCCTGCAACGCAATATCGGGCGACGACTCATCGTCATCGGGTAATGCCGGTGTTGCCAGGCGATTGCTGTTCAGTACGTCCTTCTCGGGCATCAATTCGGGCGTTTTCAGATCGAGATCCGCACGACTCGCAACATAAGGTATTTTGCTGACACGAAGTCCGGCGATCACGATCAGGATAATCAAAATGCCGACGATATTGGCGACGACATCGAGGAACGAGTCTGAGCCGAACTGGATTTCACTCGAACGACGCTGTCGACTCATCGGATTCGCCTCCAGGTTGAACTGGCAGCGGACTTCGGAACGGGCTTTGGCTCTGATGTCTCCTCGCGACCGAAGACGACTGAGCTCGAATCCTTCGTGAATTCGTGCGTCGATGAGATTCCGGCTCGAGTCATCATTCCGCTAATTTGTTCGTAGTTGCCGTTCCCTTCGGGCCTGACGATAAACTTCAATTTGGGAGCCCAGAAAAATCCCTGCGGGGGTGGTCCCCATTCGCGAGCGGATGCATCGAGCGCCACTGCAAATTGTTCAAGGGTCTCCTGTTTTGACTCCCCCTGTCCTATGGGGACTTTGTGCTTTTCGGCGAGGATAAGTCGATCTTCCTGAACATCAACCCGAACGTCGCGTTCAAAGCCGATGCTGGCTCCCGGGGCGCTGATCCCCCATCGGTGACTGCTCAGCATTTCGGGTTCCAGCGGCTTGTCGGTTGCGTCTTTCGATTTTTGGGGTCTTTCGCCGGGACGCGCATTTCGCGTGGGTGCTCCGTGATTGTGCTGGAACCCACGTACAGACGACGAATTGTCTGATAACTTCGATGAACTGGTGCGACTACCGGATTGAGATGCATCGCCACCGGCACCGTTTTCGCTGTTACCATCATCGCGTGAAGTCTCACCGTCGCTTGTTGTTGACGCTTCATCGCCCTGGCGATCAGAAACGTTGTTCGCGTCCTTCGTTTTGCGCTTCGGGCGTTGTCCGACGGGCATCCCCGGTTCTACCTCAGGGTCCGCGCTGACGGAACCCGAACCGGATTGAGCAAACGAGTTTGCGACAGGACCGCCGGATGACGATCGCTTCGATGAGCCCCCGTTTTTACCAGCAGGCGACCCGTTCGACCCGTTGAGTAAACTGTTCGACTCGTTAAGCGAACCGTTGGGAGAACCGTTGGGAGAACCGGAAGCAGTTATCGAGCCGCGACCAGATGTCCCGTTTTCTGAGGCGAGATTGCCTTGATCCGTTGAATCTTCGTTACCTGAACTCCCGGAACCGGCGCGATTCGATCTTGGCAATGGCGTCATCCCTGA